>CALDSE010000041.1 GCA_937911175.1 uncultured Sediminibacterium sp. | reverse complement strand
GAATGCCTTTATTGTAAGCGCCCTTTTACTTGGCGTAAAAAATGGGCCTTAAACTGGGAACAGGTTTTGTATTGTAGCGATGCTTGTAAAAAGAAAAAGTTTACGCCTTAGAAAAAATATAATTAGCGCTTCGAAATCTTATTCATTGAAATTGATTTTTGTCTGGAACATTTAAACCTTTTAATATCGGCCGTTCTTTTCATTAAATGTTTTTGACTCACCCCACTATTGACTCTCTTACGCCAAAGATTAAAACTATTACGCTTTAGTTCAGTGCGCATTAGTTTAATGGTATCCGCTTCAGACAGACCAAACTGGAAGGTGATGGCTTCAAAAGGAGTTCTATCCTCCCAAGCCATCTCAATAACTCTATCAATATCTATTCTTTCCATAGATGCAAATTTCAGTAAAAAATAACAAAGGACCTACAAATTAATGTAGGTCCCTGATTTTCAAATAGATTACAAAAAATTCTATCCTCTTAAAATTATTGCAAATCTTCTATTCGAAAAATTTCACCTCACCAGTACTAATATCATGTACACCCCCTACAATTCCGATTTGATCGTTTTTAACCATCTCAGCTATAATAGGGCTTTTCAATAAAATATTTTTTACCGATAAACTCACATTTAACTCAGCTACATTTTCTACAAAATTGGCATTACTTGAAGTTCTATTATTGCTAGTTACCGTTTCTTGGTCTACGGCAGGTTTAATTTTAGAAATAAGGCTTGTTAAATTGCCTAATTCAACATTATCACAGGCACCTTTGATGGCACCACATTTAGTATGCCCTAATACCACAATAATTTTTGCACCCGCCACCTTACATCCAAACTCCATACTACCCAGGATATCTTCATTGACAATATTACCTGCAATTCTGACACTAAATACATCCCCTAAGCCTTGGTCAAAAATTAATTCAGCAGAAGTTCTACTGTCAATACAACTTAAGATAACAGCAAATGGATGCTGACCATCCGATGTCTCATTGGCTTGTTGTAATAAGTTTCTATTTATTTTTAAATTATTTACAAAGCGTCTATTTCCTTCTTTTAGTAAGTCTAAAGCCTTAGAAGGTGAAATAGCATTTTGCATTTCTTTAGTTAATGTTTTCATATTAATTAATTTTTATTGTCACGTTTTTTAGTATTATGTTTTTTTATTTTTTTGTTTTTTTAAAAGGCAGGTTGTTATACAAGATGAATTGAAGCTGGCCTCTAGTAATATTTTTCTGCGCTTGAATCATATAGCCAGTTTCTACTCTTAGCGACTCACTAATTCCAAAACCTAGTCCCGCATAAAATCTATTTCGATCAAATTTAGGGTCTTTAATATCGACAAACAGTTCATTATATAAAGACAAGAAAGTTTTGTTTTTATTGCCTTTTGTACTTGTTAAAGGTTTTAAAAGCGAAATAAAATACCTACCTCTTAAGCCAAATTCATTGGGGAAAAAACGCTCTTCCAAACGAAACCTATGTGTGAAAGAATTGGAGCCTATATTATTTTTATATAAGTACTGTTGATAAACTCTATTTTCAAGTTTCGTGCCTTTACTTATATCCAATTCGTCATAAGCATCGGTAGCAATATAAGCATAGCCTAAAAGTATATTATGATTGTTCTGTTTCAGGTTATACCCTATCCCTACCCTAGCTAGTAATTGATTTCTTTGTCCAAAAAAACGATAATCCCGATACTGAAAATCGGATTGTATATTCCACTTATCATTTATTTTTTGATTCCCAAAATGAACAAGCCAAGTACCTACATTATTGGATTGACCACTTACTGATAAATTGATCATACCAAAAAGCCCTAGCAATAAAATAGATCGTTTCAGCATTGACTTATTATGGCTTAAAGTTTATTTTCTCCACCTCTATTGATTTTGTTTTTGCATTTAATTCAAAATCTTTAATAATTTCAATAACATCATAAGCAATTGATTTAGAATTAGTGCAATCAATAATTACTTTACTATTATTTGGAAAAGATTCAAAAGTGTTTAACAAGCTTGCTTTATTGAAAAATGAAACTTCTTCAGCAAGTACTAAATGATGCACTGTTTTACCATTTTGATCGCTTACATTGTCCTTCACATAGTGAGAATTGCGGTAGCTATGTCTTAGGGTATAAAATATGCCAAATAAGATACCTACTGTAATTCCCTTTAATAAATCGGTTGCAATAATGGCCACAACGGTTGCCGTAAATGGAATAAACTGCTCCCAGCCTAACTTATACATTTGTTGGAATAAACTAGGCTTTGCTAATTTATACCCCACCATTAATAATATGGCAGCCAAAGAAGCCAATGGGATTAAATTTAATAAGCCAGCTATAAATATGGCACTGAATAATAAGAAAAACCCATGCATAATAGTTGATAATTTTGATTTACCTCCAAAATTAATATTGGCAGAACTTCTTACAATTACTTGCGTCACTGGTAATCCTCCAATTAAGCCAGATACAATATTACCCAAACCTTGTGCTTTTAATTCTCTATTAGTAGGTGTAACTCTTTTATCTGGATCTAATTTATCTGTAGCTTCTACACTTAATAAAGTTTCTAAGCTAGCCACGATGGCAAGTACAATTGCAATTTTCCAAACTTCAAAATTACTAATGGCAGAAAAGTCTGGGAAGGTAAATTGACCAAAGAAATCTCCAATAGAATTAGGTACAGGAACTGATACAATTTGTTGCGCATTTAAACTAAATGGTAAAATTCCATTGGTATAAGCAAGGTTAAAAAATATACCTAATACCACTACTACGATTGGCCCTTGAATAAGTTGAAATATTTTATGCTTTTTAGTAAGTACGGTATCCCATAAAATTAATATAGCAAGTGAAACGCCAGCGATTAATAAAGCACCTGGAGTTATAAATTCATATGCACTCATTATTGAAGAAAAAGTATTTTGACCATCTGCTTGTAAAAATGCATCATCGCCTACAGCGTCCTTATCCCAACCTAGTGCATGCGGTATTTGTTTTAATATAATTAGTAGACCAATACCCGTAAGCATACCTTTAATGACTGAGCTTGGAAAAAAGTAAGCAATAAAACCTGCCTTAGCAAAACCCAAAGCCAATTGTATGACTCCGGCAATAACAACGGCTGTTAAAAAGGCTTGGTAAGAACCACCTAAAGTTGCAATGGAGCTTAGTACAATAACGGCTAAACCGGCAGCTGGACCACTTACCCCTAATGAAGACCCACTAGCCATTCCACATACAATACCACCTACTATACCCGCTATAATACCTGCAAATAAAGGGGCTCCAGAAGCAAGCGCAATCCCTAAACATAAGGGTACGGCTACAAAAAATACCACAATACTAGCTGGCAAATCGTTTTTGATGTGTTTAAATAGACTCATTTTGGTTAAATTTTAAATGTATACAACAAAAATAGTAATATTATTTTAAATAATAGTATTACTATCTTAAATAATTGTAAATATTTTAACTATTTTCGTAAAAATTAGGGGCAGACCCCATTATATGAAGCTAGAATTACAAATAAAAATGAACCCCTCCCTTTATTTAAGGGACCCCGAGCAGTCGGAATTAGGCAAGAATATAATCAAGCACAGTATTCAATTAATACATGATAATGGTTTTGAAGCATTTACATTTAAAAAACTAGCAGAATCTATTGGAACGACTGAGGCTGGAGTCTATAGGTATTTTGAAAATAAACATAAACTCTTAGTATATATTATATCATGGTATTGGGGTTGGATTCAATTTCAATTGAGTTATCAAACCAATAATATTGAAGACCCTAGCATCAAATTGAAAAAAGTGATTACACTTTTATCTACCAATGTGGAAGACGATATTACCACAGGACATGTGGACGAATTTCAATTGCACCAAATACTTATAGCAGAGGGCTCTAAAGCTTATTTAACCAATCATGTTGGAAAAGATAATAAGCAACAATTTTTTCAACCCTACAAAGATTTATGCAATACTATAGGAGAAATTATTTTAGAATGTAACCCTAAATATAAATACCCACATTCTTTGGCTTCCACCATTATTGAAATGGCACACCTACAGAACTTTTTCATGAACCATCTGCCCACCCTGACCGATTTTTCAAAATCTAAGGATGAAAAAGAAATCATTAAATATCTAGAAGAGCTAGTCTTCAATACTATTCGTATTTAATCCAGCCTTATATAACTTAGAGGCGGTCCTATTCAAAACGGCAAATAAAGTATTGATAATAAGTTACTTATAAGATTGGATAAATTCTCTTTTTCTAATTAACTTAAAAATAATCGTTAATTACTTTCTTTTTTATAGTAATTAGACTAGTTTTATTATTCAAAAAAAACCAAATATGAAAAAACTAATCTTAAGTTTACTTGTATCAGCATCTTTAATGGCTTGTACAAACCAAACAGCTAAAGAAACTGTTAGTACAGATGAAAAATCAAGTACTGTAGAGCACATTTATAAACCCACCTATGCAGATAATATTAAAATAGGTGATCAAAAGAATGTATTATTAGCTGAACAATTGCATCAAGCAATGTTTGCTAAGGACTTTAAAACGGTTGGAGATTTTTTCGTGGACACTGTTGTCTTTAATATGGAAGACGGAAGTACTTTAAAAGGTAAAACTGCAGTATTAGACTTCGTTGAAAAGAATTTCTCACAAATTAATATCAAGAATTTCAAAATAGTTGCCATATTTCCTACAACTGGAGATAACGGACATCAGTGGGTTCATATTTGGGATGAAGCAGATGTGGAAACTCCAGACGGTAAAACAACAAAGTTTCAATGGATGGATGCTTTTAGATTTGATAACGGAAAAATTGTTTATTTTAATGGATTTGTAAAATCTCCAAAATAATAAGTTGTCGATAAGATAAATTTTAAATTTTTCAGAAATACAAGGGAGTCCCGCTACGAGCAATCGGAGCGGGACTCTTTTTTGCCCAAATGCATGGCTTAGGCTTCCAAATCATTATAATTGCTTACTTTTCAGCTACACTTGAGCGTAAACTATGATAACAATTTTAATAATAATATTTACAATAGGGTATTTAGCTATTACCCTTGAGCAAACTATAAAAATTAATAAATCGGCAACCGCTTTAATGACGGCAGTACTTTGCTGGACTTTAATTATCTCCAACGCTTCCAATAAAGAACTCATTATTGAACAACTCTCCCATCATTTAAGTTCTATTAGCGAAATTGTTTTCTTTTTACTTGGCGCCATGACTATTGTAGAAATTATTGATGCGCATGATGGTTTTCAAAATATTACAGAGCGTATAAAAACCAATCATAAAACAAAGTTAATTTGGCTTATAGCGGTCATTACCTTTTTCTTGTCTGCAGTACTAGATAATTTAACGAGTACCATTGTAATGATGTCTATATTAAACAAGCTCATAGAAGATAAAAAAACTAAATGGCTATTGTTGGGCTTAGTGATTATATCGTCTAATGCAGGTGGTGCATTCAGTCCCATTGGAGATGTGACTACAACTATGTTGTGGATTGGTGGTCAAATATCACCATTGAATATCATGAAGCAAACATTTTTAGCAAGTTTAGTATGTATGGTTGTGCCTACTTTTATTATCAATTATATGATTAAAGGAAAGATTGAACTTAGGGCGAATGTGGAGAATAGCTTAAATTTTAACACCAATTCATTTGAAAGAAACCTCATATTTTATGTTGGAATAGGATGTCTATTATTTGTTCCCCTATTTAAAACATTGACCAACTTACCTCCTTATATGGGTATGTTTTTAAGTTTAGGTATTATTTGGACATTAACTGAATTAATACATAACAAAAAGCACGTCAATGAAAAAGGTATTTTATCTGTTAGCCATGCCTTAAGAAAAATTGATACCCCTAGTATTTTATTCTTTTTTGGTATACTACTAAGTATTGCCTCTTTAGAAGTTGTTGGAGTACTTCCACAGATGGCGAGTACATTAAACAGTAGTATAGGTAATTTAAATCTTGTCGCTATATGCATTGGATTATTGTCTGCGGTTTTTGATAATGTTCCACTTGTGGCAGCCTTACAAAGTATGTATAGCCTAAATGATTATCCTCAGGACCATTATTTCTGGGAATTACTAGCATTCACTGCAGGTACAGGAGGCTCCTGCTTAATTATTGGTTCTGCTGCGGGGGTTGCAGTGATGGGTATTGAAAAAATTGATTTTTTCTGGTACCTAAAAAAAATAAGTTGGATAGCACTCATAGGATTTATAGCAGGTGTTGCCACTTTTTTAATTCAACATTATTTGCAGTAGAATAGTTTTTAAAGGACCGCTCTAGTTTTTAATGAGCATTTGCAAAGTAGATAAAATGATACCCATCGTTGCGGGGCCGATACTCATTCCAGTAAGATACTCGCTGTGCGGAATTTTATTACTCATATCAAAAAAACTTGGCTTTACAATATAGCCTAGTGCGTCCTGTGATAAGCCTAAAATAAATTTAGGGCCCTTATTATCCATTAATGATTTTGTTGCTAGACTTAATGCTGGCGAAGATTCACCCGGATGTGTTGCAAAGCAAGCATCTCCTATGGTGAAATACGCAATTTCAGAGCTCACTGTTTTTCCAAAATCTCTTTTTATGATTCCTGCTTTAGATAACATTTGAAAACTTGGATTGGCCAATGGGAAATTAACTTTAGCTGAAGTAAAAAAAATATTTTTACTTGTACTTTTATTCTTTGTTAATTCATAAGCATATTTTCCTAATGAAGATCCATAGTAATTTGCATAATCATAGGTATGTGGAACTCCTTCTGGCTGTATCCATCCCCCTATTGCACCTTGTAAGAACATATTCACCCCACCTTGCGCTGAATCTAAATATTTATAATAACCCCATACATAATCCGAGCTTGCTGCAGTGCTGGCATCATCCATAATTGTTGGATGACAGGCAAAATTAGTAAGCATGGCAATGTTCTTACCTTTTGAATCACTAAACTTAATAATACTAACCGATCTGTCGAGTTCACTAGGCTCTGAAATATTCTTTACCCAGTCTTCTCCAAATGAACCAGTTCCATAAGAGATGCTTACAGGCTTTCTTATTTCTGCGGCTTCCTTAATAGCTTCTACTGCCCTATTTACAATAAGTTGCATATGTTTATCATTCACACCTGAATGTGCTAAATCTTTCCCCCAAATACCTACTACATCTGGACCTGCATGGGTATGGGTAGATGACATAACAATATGTTCTGCATTAATGGAGGGAAGTTCCATTTTAATTTTAGCTCTTATTTCTTGTAATTGAGGATATAACAAGCCTATACAATCAAATGTAAGAATGGTAAGATTATTGTTACTATTACTAAGCACTACTGCTTTAACATAAAGGTTATCGTGCACATCTATAAAAGGTCGATTGGCTTTGCCACCAGCTATATATAAAGAATCTTTTTCTGGATTAATAGTTCTAGTGGCTGCACCTGCAAGAAAGTCTTGCGCAGAAGAAGTTAATTGTAATAGAAAAAATAGTATTAAAAAGAATATTTTATTTAACATAAGATTTATTTACACAAATGTTTTAAAATAGATTTTAATACTATTTTTCAATTATTTTATGATTAAAATGATCTAATAGGACGAACACTGAAAGTGGTACTCTTGTCATTAGCCGTTTGAAAACCATTGTCAAAAATTTGCGAGCATGCATTGTACTTACCTGTTTCAGTAGAACTCCAATAGCAAACTTCTCTAAAACCTCCAATGACTTTCATTTGTAAAAACAATTTATTTAATTCGTCTTTGCTGGGCAAATACCAATCATCATATCCACCCTGGTTTAAATTACTGCATAATGTAGCAGCATTTCCTGCCAAAGAACATCCCGATGCAATATCTATGGTATTTTGACTACCTGTACCTATTGAAGAACGGCCAGCAAGGAATTTATCATTACATCCCCAAGCTACTTCACCCGGAAGGTCAGACACTGCAGCAATTATACCATGCTGTACATTTGCATCATATCCTGGATCTGAAGGGGTTAATAAATAAGCAATTTTACCTCCTTTGTAGTCCATTCCAATTTTTAACGTTTGTACTGCCTCCATCTCATTTTTGCTTTTTGCTGCATCACCCATTGCAGCCATCTCCTCCGTAGGTATTTCTCTAACATAAATATTTCTATAGTAGGCAAGCGTACCATGTGCTTGTAATTCAATTTGTTCTTTTTCAAAAATTGGAATACTGCGATCCCAATAATTTTCAAATGTGAGGTTGTCTACAGTTAAAAGGCCATTTAAATAAACAGTTACTTTATCCCCTTTCATGATAATGTGAAAGTTATTCCATTCACCCACTTTATTATCTGCGTATACCAAGGGCATACTTTTGTTCTTAAGATTATTATACAAGCCACCAGATCCCACTTGAGCTCCCACTTGACGGTTCACAGAATCCCATATTTGTACTTGAGGACTGCCTCTTAAATAAATACCCGCATCTCCTTTTTTGGATATTTTCCAATCTACAAAAAATTCAAAATTGCCATATTTTTTTTCAGTCACTATATTATCGCCATGTCCTTGAAATGCCAACAAAGCATTTTTTACCTGCCAATCTTTTTGCATTTGTTCATTGGCAATTTTTTCTGCTGCTTTTAAATCAGCGGCAGACATTTTATTTCTTTCAATAGGATTCGCCACCAAACCTTTCCAACCTGTTAAGTCTTTTTCATTAAATAAATTTTCAAATCCATCATTGAAAGAAGCACTACTCATTTGTGCTGTAAGTTTACTTTGCATTACTGCGCCCTCTTTTCCTTTTAAAAGAGGCAGGGCCCTTACTAAAATTTCTTTTACAGCAGGTCCTTTTATATTTTTTTCGTTTAAAGCTAATTTTGCCACCAATGTAGCCGCTACTTTATTGACTGTTTCATCATTTAATGATTTACTAATAAACATAAAACTTGTAAAACTAGGAATTAGAGAAGCTTCTTTAAGAATATTTCTTTTGGCAGCTGCATTTTTTGCATTTTCCATTTGATCTTGCAATTGAAGTAAACGCTGCGTGTTAGATGGCTGTGCGTTGACATTGAAAACAAAAAGCAAAACCGTAATGGTTAAATAAATTAATTTATTTTTCATATATGATAATTTTATTATACAATCTACACTATTCTATTCAATACACAAATTTTATTTTGTATTGTGGTGGGGCTAATAAGCTTGCTAGCCCGCACTCTACCAAAGAAGTTTTAAAATAATCTTGTTGAAGCATGTAAAAATCTTTACATTTAAGATGCCATTATTGTTCATCATAAATATCAATGAAAATGCAAATTTTATTCATTTTTTCTTGGCTGAATTTTATAGTTAGTTTTTTTGCTGCACCTTCTACTTCTATAGATAATGCTGCTAAGCCAACATTCAAATTAATTCCTGCTCCTAAAATTACCTTCAACTCTTTTGTGGATTGTAATATGGCGGAAGTATGGATAGAAGACACCTTTAGAATTTTTCCTGGCAAGTATGGCGAAGATCCATTATGGGGATACTCGAAAAATTTGAAATATGCTGATGGCAAAAATGCAGAAGAGGTTTTTAAAAACCCTCCTGAAAAGTTCATTGATCCCATAATGCCCCTAAACGTTCCCATAGGTCAGAAAGGATTACATGGAGCTGTATGGTTTGAAACTGTATACCAAGACAAAAAAGACCCATCGGGTAAAACGCTATTTGGTCTTTATCATAATGAAAACTATCCAAGTACACTTCCCTATGATACAAAAACAAAAGAAGGCTATAAAAATAAGTTGTGGCCACAGGGTTTAACTGGTCCTGAAAGTCCTGCTGCAGTTTGTCGCATTGGTATTATGAAGTCCATTGATGGTGGAAAAAGTTGGCAAAACAAAGGTATTATCATAGAAGACCTTGATCCTAGAATGATTCTAAAACCTTTTAATAGTTCTAATACTTTTGCGGGTGGTGTTGGAGATCCTTCAGCAGTAGCAAGTGAAGGCTATTTATATATATTTTATGGCGAGTATGGATATCCTGGCATCTACAACGAAAAAACATATAAGGCTAAAACGGAATGGAGTGGGCAATGTATAAGTATTGCACGCATTGCTTTGAAAGACCTCAATAATCCTGTAGGAAAAACAAAAAGATGGGATGGAAAATCTTTTTCTATTCCCTATAATAGTTATGGGGTGCCTGTTCGTTCTTTACAAATTCCAATAGAGGAAGGCGGCGGACCATCCTCTTCTCCAACAGGGGGTTTTCATTGGGGGCCTTCTGTAAGTTGGAACACTTACTTAAATTGTTGGGTAATGATGATGGGTAAGGTAGAGGGCAAATCATGGCAAGGAGATAAAATATATATATCCTATAATAAAAATAAAGATTTAGGAATTGGTAACAATAGTCAAGAATGGTCAAAACCAGCATTGGTATTTCAAAAGCCAGGCTATATTCTTTGGTACCCCTCTTTACAACCTTTAAATGACCCTTCCGATATTAAAGAAAAAAACAGTTCTGTTAAACTTGGAAAGCGTGCTCGTTTTTTTGTAAAACGAATTAAGCCAGGAGATGACGAATATGCTTCTGAACACATTATTGAATTTGAAAAGTAATAAACCGTCCAGGGGAATTGTATTAACTCAAATATCTTAGTACAATTATTTTATTGTGGAACTTTTATTATGAATTTTAGGTAGAATTAGTTAACAAAGCTGTTAATTAATTGTAAATACCCCTTTTATAAGAACTTTTTTACTCGTTTAGATGTTTAACATTTAAACAAATTAAAATTAATTATTATGAAAATGAAATTATTATTGACGATGCTAATTGGAGGTATTATCTCTGCATCAGCTCAAAAAACAATTGTTGATGTAGCAGTAGGTTCTAGTGCACATACAACTTTAGTAGCAGCCGTAAAAGCAGCTGATTTAGTAGCTACTTTACAAAGTGCAGGACCTTTCACAGTCTTCGCTCCAACGAACGATGCTTTTGCTAAATTGCCAAAAGGAACTGTAGAAAGTCTTTTAAAGCCAGAGAACAAAGCTACGTTAGCTAAAATTTTGACGTATCATGTTGTAGCTGGTAATTTAGACGCAACTGCTGTTTTAAAGGCTATCAAAGATGGTAATGGATCAGTTACCTTGAAAGCTGTAAGTGGTGGTACATTAACCGCTTCTATTAAAGCTGGTAAAGTAATTTTAACAGATGAGAAAGGTGGAATGGCAACTGTTACTGCAACTGATTTAAAAGCAGGAAATGGTGTTATTCACGTTATAGATGCTGTTGTATTGCCAAAATAGTTTAAGAAATTGAGTTTTTGGTTAGGGCCCTTAGCAATAAGGGCCCTTTTTTATTCACTAAACAAAGTAGCAGCAAGCCGCTTGTATGTTTTAAAATAGTACTACTTAGATTTAGAATAATAATTTTTGTTGAACTTTTAGCTTTAATTTTTGAAATGTTAATTAACAAAGCTGTTAATTATTTGTAAATAGCCATTTGATAGATAGCATAATAAGGTTGTATGTGATTATTTCACTAACTTATTACTTAATTTAGAAATTGTTAATTAATAATTCTACATTGCAACAAATAAAAAAATATGTTTAAAAAGTTTACACTATCTGATTCTCTTATGCTTGTATCTGCCTTTTTATCTCTAATATTCTCAGAATATTTATGGTTTCAGGGAGAAAGAGAAGCGGGCATTTTTATTGGGTTATGGGTACCTTCTATTTTAGGGTTCGCTATACTTTTAAAATTAATAAATAATCAAAAATGATTGAAATTATACCCTATTTCGCAGCCTTCATCACCCTCTTATTTGGAGTTGCATTTCTTCTAGCTTTGAATAAATATAGAGGCGAAAAATAAAGGCCAAAATATACAGCATGAATAATTTATTACATAAATCTGGTAATTATTTTGATATATATTTCAATGCTAAAAATGTACGAAGAGTAGAATTGTTAATTCTCCGTTTTGCGGTTTTGGCTTTCCTTATTCATTTATTTATTATCTTTTTAGGAAATAACTTTTTATATTTTAAAAGTCTTGAGCATAGTTATTTAAAGGCCATATATACCCCCTTTAGTTTTATATTATTTTACGAGGTATTTCTACTTGTTATTATCATTCCAAAATCTATATCTGAATTCATAGGTAAGCAATTTGAAGTAATTACCTTAATTACTTTAAGAAGTTTTTTTCATGATATAGCAGAACTTGACTTAAAAAATTTAATTGATATTAATAACCCAGAGTTCATTAGTTTACTGTATGACTTAATAGCTTCCTTAATTATGTTAAGCCTTACTATTTTATACTATAAGATTTACCAAAATAACCGCAAATCAGAAATTGTTAATGAGCTTAATAATTTTATTAATATTAAAAAATTAGTATCATTAAGTATGATATTAATTTTATTGCTACTTAGTATAAGTAGTCTTTATATTTGGGGTGCAGCAATGGCGGAAGCTTTAAAATTAAATCAAAATTACCCTAATCCAAACACTGTATTTTACGCAGATTTCTTTTCAATTATGATTTTTGTTGACGTACTACTTCTAATAATATCCTTTATTTATCATTTTTCCTTTTTTACTATTTTTAGAAACGCCAGCTTTATCATTACAACCATTTTAATTAGAATGTCACTAACTATTGAAAAGCCAATGAATTATATAGTCATTTTGATTGGTTTTTTATTCTCCATCATCACTTTCTATTTATATAGCTTAAGAAATACAAAGAATAAGTCGGTAGAATAATGAATATTATATTATTTGATGGTGTATGTAATTTGTGCAGTAGTACAGTTTCATTTTTGATTAAATACGACAAAAATAATATTTTCAAATTTGCAGCAAGTCAAACAAATGCGGGTGAAAATATTATACGTCAATATACTATTTTGAACGAGGGCAAATCGGTTATCTTCATAAAAGATGGCATTGTATTTTATAAATCGGACGCCGTTATTGAAATTGCAAAACAAATTAAGGGTTGGCCACATATTTTCAAATATGCCAGCCTTTTTCCAAAATTTTTAAGAGATGGCGTGTATAATCTCATTGCAAAAAATAGATACTCTTTATTTGGCAAAAAAGAAACCTGCATGGTTCCTACGGAAGAGGACCGAAATAGATTTTTAAGCTAAAAGAGGCAGCACTAGAATTTACTTGACCACCATACCCACAAAATTAAAATAGGTTGGCCTATAAGTAAGCGTATATAGGATAATGTTGGCGTAATGGTAATTGACCCTAGTGTAAAACTGCCTTTTTGAATAAAATAAATATGGGATGGGATAAAAGCAATTAACATTATTATAATACCCTTTACAGCTAAGGCGCGAGTAGTTTTAGGTATTAATAATAGTGCTAATAGTATTTCAGCTATACCAGATACTATATTTATTTCTTTGGCCCAAGCAGCTAAATAAGGCGGTATTATAGGTATATAAAAAGAAGGGGTCGCAAAGTGATTATATCCTGCAAATAGGTAAAATACAATTAGAAAAAAGAATAGTACTTGTTTAACAATTTTAATTGACATCTTTAATTGTATTTAATTTACTTAAAATATAGCTTGAACTTAATTTGAATTTCATTGTCGGCTTTCACAAATAATAAAGAGGGCCTTTTCACTTTAAAATCTTCCAATAATATAGGAAATGCACCTTCAAAAAATATATTCCCTTCTTTATCAGATTGCTTAGCATTAAACGAAATTTGTTTGGTAACTCCATGAAATTGTAACTGCCCGTTAACCATTAAGTCATTTTGATTGTATACAATACTTGTACTATTAAAGACGATATTGGGATACGTTAAAGCCTCAAGTACTTCAATCATATGACTATCTCTATTGGACAATCCACTATTGAAGCTACTCACTTTGGTTGAAATAGCAATTTTAGTAATTTTATTTACTGGACTTGCACTTTCCCAATTTGCTTGAATTTTTAATTTATCAGAAACCCCATCCCATTCATGCAGCTTATGACGCATGTGATAGGTAATAGTACTTTTTTCTGGCAAGGGCTGTTGTATAGGTTCTAGATGATACAAAAAGGGAGATACGAATAGTAGAAATAAAGTTAACATAGTATATACTTTTAAAATTTTATAACAATCATGGAAGTTGCCATACTAGCAAATGTTGTATAGGCAGCTGCCCTATGCCAGGGCTTTAAGGAAGCATTGTTTTCAATATTATTGCCTAAAATATTAGTAGCAATCATACCTGTCAAATGAACTACTGCTAACCATTTATGAATACGCATTGAACTTAATTTTTTATCGCGTTGAAAAACCGCAGGTGGAGTGAATAAACTATTGACAGCCGTAATTCCATAACTAATGTTTACAGCAGTGCCTAGGTTTTCATGCAATTCTTTGACCTTGTAATCTCCCCTATACAATTGGCTTCCTACAAAACCTTGTGCAAGCATTGCTCCAAGTGTTATAAAACCTCCTAGTTGATGTACATTAAGCATTTTTCTTCTTAAATTCAGTTGGATGGTTCGCTCCTGAATCATATCTCCATTACCTAGTTTATTTTTCAATAAACCATGACTACCCCAAAGTATTGCTTGGGTAAACAACATTTTCTGCGGCGTTAATAAGCTTGAGTCTATTTCATTGATATCCAAATTATTTTGCAAAACTGCAGTATCGTTTTGGGCCTGTAACTGATTGTTTATTAATAAGATAAATAAAATTGGGAAGGCGTAGTACTTAATCATAAAATGGGATTTGAATACTACCTAAATTTACGGCTATTTATTTACTCTTATTAAAAAACAAAGAAATTAAAGAAATTTGTTTTTAAAATTAAACAAAATTTAAAAATATTTGTTTTTGGTATTATAAAACCAGTAACTATGGAAAGAAAAGACTTTATCGAAAAAGTAGGTTTAAGTGGTGCAGCCATTCTAATTTTTGGTTGTATGCAATCCTGCTCCAAAGACAGCGATATGACTAGCAGTCCCAATACCCCTCCAAATTCGGGTGGTACAGGTGGTACGGGTGGAACAGGCGGGGGCGGATCAGCCAGTACCAAAGTAGACTTTACCCTAGATATTAGTACTGGTCCATATGACGTACTTCAAAAAGAAGGGGGATTCATTGTATACAGCGTAGCTAAGGTAATTATAGCTAAAATAGCAGGTAATGCATTCATTGCTGTAAGCTCAGTATGTACACATGCAGGTGCAACATTAGAATATGTAAGTAGCACTAATAAATTTTACTGCTCTGCACATGGCTCTAATTTTAATCAAACGGGGACAGTTGCAAATGGTCCAGCTTCTGAAGCTTTAAAACAATATAAGACAAGTCTTGATGGTACTAAGTTAAGAGTATACGAATAGTATATTTACTGAATACTTGACTGAATAATTATATGTAGAATTTAGCTGTTGAATTTTAGTTAGTTATGCTAAGACTACTGTAAGAAATTCTATAAACGCTCAAATGCATTTATCATAAACTTCGCAGTTTCTCCGAATTCTTTTCCTTTATTCATTCTATCTAGAGCGGCTCTTTCATAAGCAAGTTCTTCATTCTGCACCGTCAAAATGCCAAATATTATAGGGGTGGTGTGCATTGCAGAAAGCTGGCTAATGCCGTTGGTTACATATTGACATACATATTCATAATGGTCCGTGTCTCCTTTGATGATAGCACCAATGACAATAATGGACTTGTACTTTCCAGTTTGAATTAACTTATTTGCATACACCACTGTCTCTATTGCACCAGGGCAGTTAAAAATGGTGAATGGTAATTGTTGTTCAGTTAAATAAGTTGCACAGCCCTTTTCCAATAGGTCTGTAATTTCAATATTAAAGGCTGATTTTATAATGGCTATCATTGTATAAATTTATTTTAATTGAATTTTATGGTGTGTTTACCAATTTCAATTTTATCAGCTAAGTATTGTTGATTATGGCTAGTAGTTGTCACGCCCACCTGTAAAATGTTAAAGGTTAATCCAGCCTTAGTTAAAGCATTTATTTTTTCCGGATTATTACTCATTAAATAGAAGTCGTTTATATTAAGTGCTTTAAATATCCAAATGGCATCTATGTAGTTTCTACTATCTTTTGGAAGTCCTAATCTCTCATTGGCTTCATAAGTATTTAGGCCTTGCTCCTGTAATGCATAGGCTGCAATTTTATTTCCGATGCCAATACCTCTACCCTCTTGTCCTTTTAAATAAACAATATACCCATGGCCATTTTCAGCTATAAGAGATAATGCACTATGTAATTGCTGTTGACAATCGCATTTTAAACTACCAAAAATATCGCCCGTCAAACATTCACTATGAATTCTTACAATAGGTTTATTTTCGGTTTTTTTCATAGAAATCAAAACCTGTTCAACTCCAGTCAAAATATTTTCATATACTTCAATATCAAAATTTCCAAAGGGTGTTGGCAAACTAGACTTTGCAACAAAAAGTAAATGATTCTCCGTTTGATTACGGTAATCCACTATTTGTTGAATAGTGATTACTTTAAGCTCTAGTTTTGAAGCAAATTCAAAAAGGCCCTCTCTTCGCATCATATTGCCTTCAGCGTCCATTACCTCACAAATTATAGCAGCAGGTTGGTGGTTGGTTAATTTACATAAATCTACTGCTGCTTCCGTATGACCCTGCCTTACCAATACACCATTTGTTTTTGCGACTACTGGGAATAAATGGCCTGGCTTGATGAAGTCATTGGGAGAACTATTAGGATTTGCAATATGACCTGCTGTAATTGCCCTTTCTTTAGCAGAAATACCTGTCGTAATGCCAAAACTAGGATTGGCATCTATTGAGTCATAAAATGCGGTATGAAAGGGGTCCTTATGATTGGATGCCACAGGAGACAAATTTAACCTCTCTGCAATTTTTGGATCAATGGCAATGCATACCAAACCTTTTGCATGCGTTGCGCAAAGATTTAATTTCTCTTGGGTAGCAGCATCAGCAGGGAAAATGATATCCCCTTCATTTTCTCTAGACTCATTGTCTACTACTAAAATGGGGTTACCATTTTTAAAATCCAATAAAGCTTCTTCTATAGTGTTGAACATATTTTATGACGCTTAAAATTCTCTTAAATTTCTCTTTTATTTAATAATTGCTCCGTGTACTTTGCTAAAATATCAAACTCAATATTTACATTATCTCCTTCTTTCAACAAGGACATATTTGTTTTTGAAATAGTAACTGGAATGATACATAACTCAATATCATTTTCAATTACTTTATTAATGGTCAAGCTAATTCCATTAATAGCAATAGACCCTTTATAAACAATATATTTAACGAATTGTTCAGGAACAGTAATAGTGAAAAACCAAGCTTTTTCACCAGCAATGACCTTTGCTATTGTAGCAGTTGCATCTACATGCCCTAATACATAATGCCCTCCTAAATAACCTGTGGGCTGCATGGGCAGTTCAATATTAATTTTAGACCCAACTTTATAATGGCAAATAATTGTTTTATCAATACTTTCAGTTGAAACAAAAAATGATAAATAATTACCCTCAATTTTAGTAACCGATAAACAAGCCCCGTCAATAGCAACACTGTCTCCTATTTGTACAATAGAAGCAAATTTAGCTGCATCAATGACAAGCTCCCAACCTAGTTCGTCGGGCAAAATTGATTTTATAAATCCTTCAGATACAATTCCTGTAAACATATGATTATTTCTAGGTAAATTTGAGACGCAAAGATAATCCAAATGACTTCAGCCGACTACTTACATACCGCATTTTTATTAGCGAAAAGAGCAAATTCTAAAAATATAAGACCCAACCCTTTTGTGGGCGCCATTGTAGTGGATGATGAAGGAAAAATTATTGGAGAAGGCTATCACCAAAAGGCAGGAGAAGCGCACGCTGAAGTATTGGCAATCAATGATGCCTTCGCAAAAAGCAAGGATTTATCAAATAGCACACTATACGTAAGCCTAGAGCCCTGCTCACACAGCGGCAAAACGCCCCCTTGCACCCATTTAATACTTGAACATAAAATACCCAAGGTAGTCATTGGCTCCATGGACCCTAATCCATTAGTTTCTGGCGCTAAAGAATTAACGGATGCTGGCGTAAATGTTGAAATTTGTATACTTCCAGAGATTGTTGAATTAAATAATACATTTAATATTAATCAGCTAAACAAAAGGCCAAAATATATTTTAAAAGCTGCTACCACTTTAAATGGGAAAATTAGTGACAGACTTGGAAATAGTAAATGGATATCTAATGATAAAAGCAGAAACTATGTACACCAAGTATTAAGAACTAATGCAGATGCTATTTTAACCACCGCTACAACAGTGATAAAGGATAATGCAACTATGAATATTAGAGTAGATGAAACCAAGGAATTAAACCTAATTATTATTGACAAACAATTAGACATTTTAAAAGAAGAAAATAAAGCATTAAATATTTTTTACAAAAGAGAGAAAACAAAAATTTATTTAGTGACCAATAAAAAAATTGAAAATACGTTGCCCAAGCATGTTGAAATAATTAATGTTAATATGCACGAGGAAGAATGTGATTTAAATGAACTAAGTACTTTTTTATTAAATAAAAATATTTGTGAAGTACTAGTGGAAGCTGGGGGGAAATTAAATGCATCTTTACTAAAAGCAAAAATAGTAGATGAGCTAAATATATTTATTGCACCAAGCTTGCTTATTGACAATAGCTCATTTAACCTATTTAATTCAAACGAATTACAAAGCATTGAAAATAGTATTCAACTTTCATTACAAGAAACACAAAACTTTGACAGCGATATAATGGTAAAATATAAAGTATTATACTAAATCAAAAAGCTAAAATAATAGCATATGGAACAAAAGACAACCCTTTCAAGAAACATTACTGTAGCAGGTTTAGTAGCTACAGGTATCTCCTCCATGATTGGTGCTTCTATTTATATTGTTCCTTTTATGTTGCAAAAAAATATACCGGGTATTGGCCCTTATTTACTGCCTGCATTTTTTGTTGCTTCTATTCCCGCTGTATTTGCTGCACTTACTTATGCCATTTTAGCGAGTGCTATGCCTAGGGCTGGAGGTAGTTATGTATATGCCAGTAGGTCAATTCATCCTTACTGGGGGTTTATAGCCAGCTTTGCCCAATGGTTTGGTTTATCCATTGTCATTGGGGTTGTGTCTTATATGGTCGTGCCTTTTTTTAGAGATGTATGCGCCGCTATGAATTGGATCCATCTTGTTCAATTTTTTGAAAATAGCAATACCAAATTATTCTTATCCTTAGCTTTATTATGGCTTTGTATTGGCGTCAATATTTTTGGAGTCAAAACTTATCAATTAACTATTATTGGTCTGGTTATTATTACTTTTATTTTAGCCAGCATTGTAATAGTCGCTGGATTTATTTATAGCGAAGAGGATTTTATACAGGGTGTACTAAATAAAGATGGAATAGTGATTACACATCTGCAAGGTAAATTCAATTGGCAACAATTTATTTCTGCCAGCGGCATTTTATTTGCAAGTTTTATTGGATTTGATTCTATTGCCCAAGCAGGTGGAGAAGCAAAAGATCCAAGTAAATCATTGCCCAGGGCCATTATTATCACTATAATAAGTGTAAGTTTATTTTATTTATTATTTACTTTCAGTGTTTATAAAATTGCACCTTGGAATTTTGTTCAAGATTTAGCTAATAAAAAAGATATATCAGCCACCACCTTATTGAATTATGTATTGCCTCCCTTTTGGTCGGTATTAATAATGCTAGGCGCTTGCATTGCATTATTAAAAGATTTACCTTCTATGATATTGTCGGTATCTAGACTACTATTTGCCTGGTCTAAAGACAAATTGTTTCCGCCCTTTTTATCCAATATACACCCTCGCTATAAAACACCGCATTGGGCCATTTTCTTTAGCGGCATCGTATCTAGCCTTGGTATATTAGGTAGCCATTTTGCTAGTGATATTTTTTTAGGCATCGATATTATGGTCATTGCCATGCTGGTCAATTTTATTTTGATTTGCATCTCTGTTTTACTAATTCATCAGAACAATCCATTACTAGGTAACCAAATTACCGTTGTAAAAAATAAGGGGTTACAAAAGCTAATTGCTTTATTTGGATTAATTAGCCTTACTGCTTTACTCATTATTAATATAGTGAATGATATAACTGCTTCCAAAACTGCATGGTATTTTCATGCCACTTATGTATTTACAGCAGTCATGTTACTCGCTAGTATTATTTTTACTATCTTTTGGAATCAACTAAAAAAATCAGGTACTTTTGATGCAGACTATTTTAAAAATTTACCTTCAGAATAAATCGAAAGATAAATACTATGACTACTACAAAACTAAGCGACTCTCTCACTATTTCTAAAGTACTTATTGGCTTATGGCAGGTGGCCGACTTGGAAAGAAACAACCAAAAATTAGACCCTCTAGTGGCCGCCAAGGCATTGCACAGCTACTATGAGCAAGGATTTACCAGTTTTGATATGGCCGACCATTATGGATCTGCTGAAGAAATCTCGGGTGTGTTTAAAAAAACCTATGGACTTAAGGACATTCAACTATTAACTAAATGGGTGCCAAGCCCAGGAGCAATTAGTCCTTCGCAAATTCAAGAAGCAGTAAAATCATCTATAAAAAAATTACAAGTTGAGCAAATTCAATTGCTTCAATTTCATGCTTGGAATTATGCCGACCCAAGCTGGTTGGATTGTTTGTTTGGTTTACAAAAATTAAAAGAAGAAGGATTAATTGCCAATATTGGACTAACCAATTTCGATGAAGCGCATTTAAATATGGTGATACAATCAGGCATCCCTGTAGTGAGCAATCAAATATGTTATTCCTTATTAGATCAACGCGCTGCCCATAAAATGACAACTACTTGTTTAGCAAACAATATAAAAATATTGGCCTTTGGCACAGTGGCAGGTGGGTTTTTTAGCGAAAAATGGCTTCACCAACCTGAACCAGCAATCAATGAAGCCTTGACCTGGTCGCAGATGAAATACAAAAGATACATTGATGCCGCAGGTGGATGGGATTGGTATCAAACATTATTGGCAAGCTTAGATAAGATAGCAAAAAAACACCAAGTATCTATTGCCACTATTGCTAGTACTTATATCAAAGACTTACCTGCAGTAGGTGGTGTAATTGTAGGTGCGAGACTGGGTGCATCAGCACATATTGATGAAAATAAAAAAATTCTTACATTAACCCTTTTAGAAACTGAGCGTGAAGCAATCAAAAATATATTGGCTCAAGGAAATAAGATTCCAGGTGATTGTGGGGATGAATACCGTAAGCCCCCCTATTTAACTGCCAGTGGCGATTTAAGTCATCATGTAAAAGAAATTGCTTCGCCGTATCCAACCACAAAAGATGCCAGTGGAAAAACCAAGGCTTTATCAGGGACTAGTTGGGAAACTATGGCTGGCTATAGTCGTGCGGTGCGTAAAGGCAATAGAATTTTAGTTTCAGGAACCACGGCCACACATGGTTCTCATTTGATTGGAGGAAATGATCCTGCCGCACAAGCTCATTTTATTTTTGATAAAATTGAAGGCGCCATTCAATCCTTAGGCGGCAAATTAGAAGATGTTGTACGCATCAGGATATTTATAAAAAACATTAATCAATGGGAAGCCATTGCTAGGGCGCATGGACAACGTTTTGCGCATATACAACCAGTTAATACAATGGTTCAAGCAAATTTAATAGGAGAAGAATATTTAGTTGAAATTGAGGCAGAAGCCATAGTAGAATAAAAAAAAGGACCCAGGATGAAACTGGGTCCTTTTTTTATTTATAGTGATAGAGTTTATAGTTGTAGCGCTGAGATATTGGCATTTTTAAATTGGCTATTAAAAAGTTTAATGGCCTCGTAAATTGCTTCTAATTTTGCTTTCTCATTATTCCAGCTAGCTTGTAAGTCCGCTAATTTATTTTTTACCCCGCTTGTTACCACTGGGTCACTTACATCTACCAAGCCTTTGATATAAAAGAAATCAACATTTAATTTGCTTGGCCAATTAATTACATCCTGTCCATTCTGTGTTCTACTTTCTACAATATTAGTTTCCCATGTATCTATTTTCTTAATTATGCTAGTAGCTTGATCTGTAATTGTTTTGGCGTCGGGAATACTCGCTAATGTTTCAGTGTAATATTGTAATTGCTTTTTTACTTTTCTTAAATTATTCACTGAAGTATGAATATCCTTAATGCTTTTACTAATATTTGCAAGTGTATTTTGTTGAAATTCCCAATCTTCTTTATTTGCTTTAATAAATGGATTTGGTAAGACTGTAATTGTAGTGCTGCTTGTTTGTGCTTTCGAAGAATCGGTATTATTTGGATGAAGTATTATTTTGGCCTGATAAGATCCCGGAGCAACCGCATAACCAGCATAACTGCCCAATACAAACACCCCATTTACATCTGGGCTCTCTGAATGAGTTCTAAAATTCCATAAAAATCGATTGTGCCCTTTTTTGCTACTTAATAAAGTTTCTGGCGATGGCCCTCCAGGATACTTTTTATAATTATCATTTTTTATATTGGTATACGTTCTAATAACTTGTCCGTTACTTCCAATAATTTCTAATATTACCGTATCCTTTTCGTTGAGTGTTGTAGGTAAATAGTAGTCTAGTATAACTCCTTCTGGAGCATTTTGTCCTTCTCCATTTTTTTCTGGCAAACCATCCCCTGAACCATATTTATAAGCAGGCTTTGGCATCATTAACTTCACTTCTCCTATATTATCGAATGTAGTGTTTTGTTGAATGGCGCCTACATCATCTAAGATCCAAAAAGCCCTGCCTGCAGTGGCCGCTACCAAATCATTGTCTCTGATCATAATATCGGTAACGGGAACAATAGGTAAATTTAATTGCATTGTTGCCCATGTATTACCTGCATCATTAGAAATATAAAAGCCCCTCTCGCTACCTGCGTATAAAATATTTTTTTGCTTTTTATCTTCTCTAATTACTTTTATAAAATCTGCTTCTTTAACACCTTTATTTATTTTTGTCCATGTAAGGCCATTGTCAGTTGTCTTATAAGTGTAAGATGCGTAGTCATTTAATTTATATCTAGTAGCACTAATATATACTACTCCTTTATCGAAGGAAGAAGCCTCAATACTATTAATTTGAGACTCTTGTAAATCGGCAGGTGTAATATTTTTCCAGTTACTACCTCCATCAGTTGTTACATAAACCAATCCACAATCGCTTCCAGTATAAATAGTGTTAGCATCTAATGGAGATTCACTCACATAAAAAATAGTATTATAATTTTCTCCACCAGCACCTTCGTTGGTAAACGGTATACCGCCAGGTCCTTGTTTGGCTTTATCATTTCTAGTTAAGTCTGGGCTAATCGCTTCCCAACTTAAACCACCATTTGTAGTCTTTAGCAATACATTCGCTGCATGATATATTACTTTAGGATTATGCATAGAAGTGATAATTGGCGCATTCCAGTTAAATCGATATTTCATATCCTTAGGCTGAACTGCTAAATTTAAACTTGGATAGGCTTGTATATCTTTTGATTCATTTGTTATGGTATTTAACACCTCAATATACCCTTGATAACAACCCCCATATACTAGATCAGGTTTATTGGGATCAAAAGTTAAAAAAGCCGATTCGCATCCTGCTCCAGCTTTCCAATCACGCACTGTTATACCACCTGTATTATTTCTACTTGCAATAATGACTGAAGAATTATCTTGCTGACCACCATATACCTTGTATGGAAATGTATTATCTGTATTGACTCTATAAAATTGTGCAGTACTCTGATTCATAATAGAAGACCAAGTATTGGCTTGGTCATAACTAATTTCTCCACCCCCATCATCGGCTAACCCTATCTCATTGTTATTATTAGGATTGATCCACAGATCGTGAGTATCTCCATGACCCACTTTCACATTGGTAAAAGTTTTTCCTCCATCAATAGAACGCATCATTGGTGCATTTAATACATATACCAAATTTTCATTTTTAGTATCTGCATACACTTTCATATAATACCATGAACGCGAAGAAATATCTTGATTATTAGATAACAAAGCCCATGTTTTACCAGCATCATCTGAACGATATAGACCAGATTTTTTCTTTTCGGTTTCAACAATGGCAAACACACGATTTGAATTTACCCTAGAAACACTTAACCCAATTTTTCCCATTACTTCAGGCAAGCCCTCTGTTAATTTTACCCAAGTTTTTCCTTCATCTGTCGACTTCCAAATGGCAGAACCTTTTCCTCCACTTGATACAGTCCAAGGAAAGCGACGATGCTCCCAAGCTGCTGCATATAATATGCGCGGATTATTCATATCCATTGACAAAGAAGCAATACCTGTACTATCATTTATATATAAAACGCGATTCCAATGAGCGCCCCCATCTACCGATTTGTATACACCCCTTTCATTATTGGGTCCATGAACAGTTCCTTGTGCAGCTACATACACGATATCTGCATTGCTTGGATGAATAGCGATGTCAGAAATATGTCTTGTTTTTTCAAGTCCTATATTTTGCCAACTAACGCCTCCATCGGTGGATTTATACACTCCATCTCCATAGCTTGTCATTACTCCTCTTACAGCATGTTCTCCTGTACCTACATAAATAACATTTGGGTCAGACTCTGAAACAGCAATATCACCCACAGATCCTACTTGGAAAAAGCCGTCCGATATATTTTTCCATTTAATACCCCCGTCTTTTGTTTCCCATACACCACCGCCAGTATAGCCTGTATAAAACTTTTTTGAATTGTTAATTACCCCAGTAATGGCATTTGCCCTTCCCCCTCTAGTAGGCCCTATATTCCTCCATTGTAAATTTTTAAATACTGAATCTAGAATTGGCTTAGTAGCTTCAATAGTAGTAGTATTCGATTTTTTCTTCTGTGCTTGAACACTTAATGACAAAAGGAGTAAAAGACAGATAATTGGATTTTTCATATTTATGAACTTTTAATTTAAATATAGATAAACCCTAAGTTAGTAATTTTTTCAATCTCCTGCTTTTTACCCATCTTTTAACCAATAATTATAGTAAATTAGCTAGTACATTATTCATAATTCAACCTATAATACATGCTTAAGAAAATTATTTCATCGCTTTTTTTAATGCTTTCCTTTTTGCTAGTGCAGGGGCAAGCCAATTATTTCTACCCTAATAAAGGAAATTTTGATGCTAGTATACCTACCCCAGAACAATTTCTGGGCTATGCCATTGGTGAACAACATACAAGGCATGATCGTATTGTAGCTTATTTAAAAGAGCTAGATCGCTTATCCGATAAGGTTTCCTTTGAAATCATTGGAGAAACCTTTGAGCGTCGCGCACAAGTAGTAGCAATTTTCTCTTCTCCAGAAAACCATAAGAATATAGAGCAAATTAGATTACAACACTTATCCAATCAAACAAATGGTACTAATAATAAGGTTCCATTGGTCATTCATCTGGCCTATAATGTGCATGGCAATGAGCCCTCTTCAAGTGAAGCAGCCTTGTTAACTGCTTACTATTTAACTGCTTCTCAAAGCGAACAAACCAAAGAATGGTTAAATAATATGATTATTACATTGGATCCTGTTATAAACCCTGACGGCAGAGACCGCCACACGCATTGGGCGAATATGCACAAGGGAACACCTCCTGTTGCAGATCCTAATGACAGAGAGCACAATGAAATTTGGCCTGGAGGAAGATTCAACCATTATTGGTTTGACTTAAATCGTGATTGGTTCTTAGGTACTTTCCCAGAAACAAGAAATAGGATTAATTTCTTTCACAAGTGGCGCCCTTATGTACAAACAGACCACCATGAAATGGGCACAAATTCAACATTCTACTTCGATCCAGGTAAAGAGTCAAGTAATAATCCAATTGTGCCTGATTACTTGTACAAAAATATATATCCAAAATTTGGTGAATATTTTACCAAGGCAACTAACAGCATCGGCTCTATGTATTTTACCAAAGAAGCATTCGATAAACTATACCCTGGTTATGGTAGCAGTTATATTAATTTTTATGGTGGTGCTGGATTTTTATTCGAGCAAGGTAGTAGCCGAGGTCATGTGCAAGAAACAACCACCATTCCTATTACTTTTGGTTTTACTATACGTAATCAGTTCACCGCATCTCTAGCTACTATCACCGCATCTTTAGCAGAGAAAGAAAGTTTAATTGAATTACGTAAGCAGTTTTATGTAACAGCAAAACAACAAGCCACAAATTCAATTATTAAAGGCTATAGCTTTGGCGACGCCAAAGATTTTAATAGAACAAAAGCATTTATTGATTTATTACTATTGCACAAAATAGATATTTATAAAGTTCCCAACTCAACAGATTATTTTGTACCTACAGCACAGGATAATTATATTATGGTAAAAAGTATTTTTGAAAATCAAATTACTTATAAGGATAGTACTTTTTACGACGCTTCTACTTGGAGTTTAATTCATGCTTACGGACTTCCTTTTACCGAAGTGAAGTCTAGTATGGTTTTAGCTGAAAAAGTAAATGCACCTCTCGTTATAAATAATTCACCCATTGTAAAAAGTAATTATGCTTACTTGGTAAACAATACAGACTATAATATTCATCAATTCATTTACGCGTTGCAAAGTGAGGGTGTTTTTGTACAAACAGCTACCAGAACCTTTAGTACCAGCATCAATGGAGAGAATAAGAATTTTGGATATGGTAGTATTATCATTTCTGTTCAACAACAAAAAGTTGGAGCAGATGAGTTATATAATATAATTAGCAAAGCCAGTGTTGCTGCCAATATAAAAGTGCATACAGTGGCTACAGGGTATAGTAACTCAGGCATTGACCTTGGAAGCAACTATATAAAAACGCTGAAAAAGCCGGAAGCAGCAATGATTATAGGAACCGGCGTTGCCGCTTCTGAAGCTGGCGAAATATGGCATTTACTAGACCAACGCTTGCATATGCCTATTACTAAAATAGATATTTTAAATTTCTCTAGAGTTCGTTTAGAAAGGTATAATACACTCGTTATGGTTTCAGGTGCCTATAACTTTTTAGATAAAAATAGTGTAGACAAAATTAAAGCCTGGGTACAAAACGGCAACACCCTAATTACTATAAAGTCTGGAGCCGATTGGGCCATTAAAAATGGATTTACTAAATTCAAATTAGCAGTTGACTCCAGTACCACAAAAGGAAGATTTGATTATGATAGAGCAAGTGATATGGAGGGTGCGAAAGCCTTAGGTGGCTCAATTTTTTCTATAGACCTTGATACGACCCATCCCATTGGATATGGATTCTCTAAAAGAAAAGTTTCTGTCTATAAAAACAATTCTACCTTCTTTCAAAATAGTACAAGTGCCTATAGTACGATTGCGCAGTATACTAATACTCCTTTAGTAGGTGGCTACCTACATCCTAATTCTTTAAAAATGATTAAAAATTCACCCTCTATCTTAGTAGGCGCTGAGGGAAGTGGAAGAGTCATTTTATTTGCAGACGAACCAAATTTTAGAGGAACTTGGTATGGGACAAACAAATTATTTTTAAACGCCTTATTCTTAGGAAGTATTATGGCAGCCCCTGGTGCAGATTATTCAGAAGAAGAAGACAAACATTAATTAAAAAAATTACATGAAAATAAATTTAATTAAAACAATATGTTACATAAGCATTTTTTTACTAAATGGACTTGAATTAAGTGCTCAAATGTTTAATGTAAAAATTAATAATAATTTACATACTGAAAATTTTGACGGAAGACTATTATTACTTTTTTCTAATAACAATGCAGCAGAGCCAAGATTCCAAATTAGTGACGCGCTTAGTACCCAAATTATTTTAGGTAAAAATGTAGACCAGTGGGCCATTGGATCGACGCAAAGTATTGCACAAGAGGCCTATGGTTTCCCAAAAGAGAGGCTTAGTCAAATACCAGCAGGAGACTACTACGTTCAAGTACTTTTACATAAATATGAAACTTTTCACCTTAAAAATGGTAAAGTAGTAAAACTGCCAATGGATCGTGGAGAAGGCCAACATTGGAATTTAGCACCTGGTAATATTTATTCAAAACCAATAAAAATTCATTTTGATCCCAAAAATACAGAAGTAGTTCAATTAACTATTGATCAAATCATACCCCCCATCATAGAACCAACTGACTCAAAATATATTAAACATATTAAAATTCAAAGTAAGTTACTAACTGAATTTTGGGGCAGGCCAATGTACTTGGGTGCACATATTTTACTTCCTGAAGGATTTGATACGCATCCAAATGTGAGATACCCATTGGCAATTTATCACGGACATTTCCCTTCAGATATTAGTGGCTTTAGTACAACGCCCCCAAACCCGAACTTAATTCCAGATACAAGTGCCCGATTTAATATAACTGGGTATAATAAAATACAAGAAGAAGAAGCCTATCAGTTTTATAAACAATGGACAGGGCCAAATTTTCCTAGAGTATTGGCCATAGAAATACAACACGCAACACCCTACTATGATGATTCTTACGCAGTAAATTCTGCAAATATGGGCCCTTATGGAGATGCTATTACTTATGAATTAATTCCCGAAATTGAAAAGCAATTTAGAGGAATTGGACAAGGTTGGGCAAGATTTACTTATGGTGGATCAACAGGAGGATGGGAAGCCCTTGCAGTTCAAGTATTCTATCCAAATGAGTACAATGGCGCTTATGCAGCATGCCCAGATCCAATAGATTTTAATCATTATACAACCATTAATATTTATAAAGACGAAAATGCTTACTATGCAAAAAGTGATTTCAAAGATTTAGCAAGACCATCGCATAGAAATTATTTAGGACATATTAATTCTACCATCAAAGAAACCAATCAAAGAGAACTTGCTTTAGGAACCCATTCTAGAAGTGGAGATCAATATGATGTATGGGAGGCTGTTTTCTCTCCAATGGGTGAAGACGGTTATCCAAAAAGAATATTTGATAAACACAGTGGTACAATTGACAAGTCGGTTGCTGCCTATTGGAAAGAAAACTACGACTTAGCACATATTATTAAAAGGGATTGGCCAAAAATTGGTGAACAACTAAAGGGTAAAATTCATTTATACGTGGGCGATATGGATAACTACTATTTAAACAATGCAGTTTACACAGCCGAGGATATGTTAAAACAATTAAAGAATCCAAGTTGTAATTGTGTAATTGATTATGGAGATAGAGCAGAGCATTGTTGGAATGGTGACCATACACAGCCTAACTATATAAGCAGATTACGTTACCATCAAATGTTTATTAATAAATGGGCAGAAGAGGTAAAAACAAGAGCCCCAAAGGGAGTAGACTTAAAATCTTGGCTTTACTAATTGAATACTTTGTAAAAAACAGGGTCTACTTCTTAGTCCATATTTCGTAAATAGGATCACCTTTTGAACTAAGGCCGCTATGGTGCCACTGCTCATTTTCAACTTTGCCAGTGAAATTAAGTGATGCCCCCACCCTAGAAGAATCACGACTAAAGAACTCAATGTTCTCAGTATAGTTTCCATTGACAAAACTATAGACACCACCTCCAGTTCCAGAAAATTCACCAGTTTCAATATTGATAGCTATCCACTGAAAACGATTCCCCGTTAGTAATTTGTAAGTACGCCTAGCTCTAAGTGGATTTTCTGTAATTTTATCTCCATTTTTTCTTCCACTCATGCGCCAGTTTCCTGCCAAAATATTTTCTCCTTTATCTATTATTTCATGGTCCTTTTTTACAAATACAATTTCCTTTGTTTTACCCACTGCCGCTTTATCTCTTGAATCAAAATGAATAGTAATAAGGAGTTTATTTCCATCTTTAACAAATGGGCCGCCCCAGGTATAATTAAATACTTTCGTATCAACATTATACTTGGTTTCAACGAAGTAGCCATCCATTAAACAAATAATGACATCTTTATCTTCTTTAGATACATAAGCTCCTTTTAAGGTTGGTTGCGCTTGAACAGATAAGCTACATAGTATAGCTATGATGAAGTTGATTGTTTTCATAGTATAGTATTTATTTGAATTATTTGATTACACTTACTTACTAAAATAAGCAAAGAAAACCATTATTTTCGTCAAAATTTTAAATATGCCATTTTACAATTACCAAATGGAATTCAAAGGCGTGTAAGTAAAATTTTTAAGCAATAATTTTTCAGAGGTAATAAAATTAATTTTAGAGAACTTTTCATTTGGAAAAAGAACGCTTGTAAGAACAGATAAGCCATTGTCTGCAAATACTTCTATGGAAGCTAGATCAAGATAAATTGATAAGGAAATTTCATCTGATGAAGACAACCTTGGCGCATAGTTCATTCTACCAAAATTTTTCTGAAAATCGGTTTTTCCAGCATTTCTTCTATCAAGAAAGAACTGATTTTTATCTTTACTATAACCAACTACTACTTTTTCATTTAAAGTATTTACTAATTCAATGGAGAAGTCACTCTTATTGGAAAGCACTAAGTTAAACTTACTGGGTACTTCCATCTTTCCAATTTTATCTGTTAAATCAGATGAACCATTAATTGTTAGATTATTAATAACAATTGATTTCTTTTCCATTTTTTTAAGTTCTGGAACTGGTGTACTAGTAATATAATATTCCTCATTTATCTTTTTCAAACCCAACTCTCTTGGTAGGGTAAACGCATTTCTAAATTTTTCAGTGGGAACAATATTTGCATATTCCCAATTACTCATCCATCCAATGAATAATTTTCTATTCCCCGTATTAGACCATGTAACACCCGCATATTCATCAGGACCATAATCCATCCATTTAACTTGCTTGTAATCACATTTGAATTCTTTACCATTAAAATCACCCACAAAATATTGAGTAGCTGAACCACCATTAGGACCACCAGGGTTTATATTAACAATTAAAACCCAAAAAGTTTTTCCTTCATATTGTATTGGAAATAAATCAGGACATTCCCAAACACCATCATGAGACCCAACTGTTTTACCAAAATCACTTAATTTTTCCCAATTTTTTAAATCAGAAGAAGCATAAAAACTAATTTGATCATGCGCCGCAATGGATGCAACCCAGTTTTTAGTTTGCTCGTGCCAAATTATCTTTGGATCTCTAAAATCTCTAACGCCCGGGTTTTTTAAAACTGGATTTGACTGATACTTTATCCATGTTTCGCCTTCATCCAAACTATAAGCAATGCTTTGGCTTTCAACATCAATTACACCCGCTTTCTCTTTTTTCATGTCATGGCTAGTGTACATAGCCACAAGGGGTATAATCCCATTTTTACCCAGGCCGCTTGTATTATACTTATCAACCACAGCACTTCCAGAAAATATCAATCCTAGGCTATCAGGATAGATAGCGATTGGCTTTCTTTCCCAATGCACTAAGTCATTACTTGTAGCATGACCCCAGCTTATATCACTCCATACGCTTGAGTTTGGACTATGCTGGAAGAACAAATGATATTTACCTTTATAATATACCATACCATTAGGATCATTGACCCAGTTTTTTTCAGGAGTGAAATGAATCTGGGGTCTATACTTTTCATCAATATCATTCGATTTAGTTTGTGCATTTATCGAACTAATAAAGAAAAAGAAAGTAAATACTAAATAATAAAAAGTAAATTTTTTCATAGTATAATATGGTAATGTATTTTATTTAAACAGATTAGAAAATGGAAATAAAGAAGGTGTTCTACGGATATACTGTTGATAGCTGTCTAAATGACCCCATTTTTCCATCCCTGAAATTTCTAAAATTCTAACGCCACTTATATAAACAAGAAGTAAATATGTAAATAGTGGAGAGATTAAAGTGATATACTGCCAACCAGATAAAGATGAAAAGGACATAATTGAAATACCCAACCATAGAGTGATTTCACCAAAGTAGTTTGGGTGTCTTGAGTAAGACCAAAGCCCTTGCGCAATAAATTGATCCTTATTGGTAGGATTTTTACGGAAGCTGGACTTTTGCCAGTCGGCGATAATCTCTACTAGAAAACCCAAAATAAAGATAGCCATGCCAATATAAAAAACCCCATTTTGAACTACCCCATTTTTACTTGCAATGGCTGTTAAGGCGCACATTGAACATATAGAAACCCACATTCCTTGTAAAGTCCATGTCATGAAGAATCTTGTTGGCGAAGGCTTAATGAGTTTAAACCTTTTATCTTCTCCAGCTTTATGAATTCTTGTAAATAAGAAACTCCCTAAACGGATCGCCCATAGGATAATGCAAGAAGCCAATAAGATACTCCCTATATTAACATTTATTGCATAATAACTTTGAACGCTTATATATGTTACAATGGATATATAGGTAACACTTCCTGTTATATCATAAAACTTTTCTGTTTGAAATAAATAAGCAGGAATAAATAAAATCCATTGAATAAGAAAGGCAATTAATACAGCTTGCTGAATCAGCGCTAGTCCGGTTAAAAGGGCAATGCTATATGCAATGGAAAAAGCGATGAGGGAAAATAATAAATTAAGTAGTGATTGCTTCATAATATTTTAACTATTTATAAATAGTATTTTTAAAGGCTATCAAATATTTTTATTAAATAAATTTATAAATAATAAATAAAATTAAATATACTACTAAATAGACTCGATAGTAATTTCTTGTTTTGAGATAATCTTTATTATCTGGATACATATTACTAAATAAACCTATAATCTCTTTTTTGAAAAGAGGTTTAATGTTTATTTTCCAATCGTCAGTTTGGTATACAATTTTTCTAAACTTACTCCTAAAATAGGTGCTAGGAATACCCCAAATAATCAAAATGATAAGTACTATTTGCATATCTGTCATAAATAAAGATATTAATATTTAGCCCTAATTTAACCCTATGTTTTCCTCACAAAAAAAGGACTTCCGGTTTATCGTAAGTCCTTGATTTTCATTTATCCAAATTGATCCCTTTTCCAGTTCACACTAACCTGAGAGCCTTCTGCCATAATGATAGAATTGGGTGCTTGATTGTTTAAGTTAGAAAAAGCATCTCCATACATGGTTCTAAAATCACAATCAATATTGTTATTTAATATTTTGTGTGTCATCCACCTTGGGTGGTGAATCCTATACTCCTGTGTTCTGGTGGGTGATAGTTTCGTAAATCCAAAATAACGTTCAAAAATAAACTCCTCAATACTAGATGGCTCTATTTTATATTTGTTATTATCAGATTGAACTGTAATTGAATTCCATTTGTTTTTCATCTTCCACTCATAATTGATATGCTTGTGTTCTCCAATATCAATAGTATTTTTAGTTGGAATAGATATATAATGTTCTTTATATAATTTATTGGCCAATAGTGCCACAATTTTAAATGGCACCGTTTCATTGATAAACACTACCCCTTTTTTTATTTTCTTGCCTTCTACCTTACGCACATAAAATCTGAGATTAATCTCTTCAAATGATCCAAAGAACGGGATAGGCAGGCCAAATAAACTTGTTTTCTTAAACATAAATCCAACAAGGCTTACATAGGTTTTATACTTATAAAAGTCTAATTCCACCCCCTTAGGTAAATAAGGTTTCAAGATAGAGGGTTCCACCTCATAGTTGGCCATAATTAGATTTTCCCAATTTGCCTTTAAGAAAGTATTCGACATACTTTTAGAACAATATTAAGTATCAATTGTTCACTAGATAAGGAACTGTTATATTTTATCTAATAATAAAATGAGGTGCCTCCTTTTATTTGATCCTTAAAATATCATTTAATATATCTTGTTCAACTCTTTTTAAATAGGTAGTTCTTTTTTCCTGAGACACAAACGGTACACTCCAAAATTGGCGAGTTTTTGTTTTAAACCAACCGAATACAAATGAATACACACCCATAATTAGTCTCAATTTAACTGAATTAAGGTATAAAAATAATACGGGTAATCCAGGGGCTCCATGTGTAAGATATGTTCTAACTTTTTTATGACTAAGCAATGGTTTTGGATAACCATATAGTTTTGAAATAGGTATAAAATTATAAGCAAAACCAGGAGTGAAAATTTGATCAAAGAATGATTCCAAAGCAGGTGTTGTTCTGAACCACCAAATGGGTGATATAATATAAATCCTATCAGTCCAAGTTATAAGATCTTTATACTCTTTCACTTTTTCTTCCCCGAAACTAAAACTAATATTTTCTTCATAAAGGTCTATAACACGGACTGTTTCATTTTTAGCGTTTAAGGTTGTTTTGATAGTATTATAAATACCATTGTAACAAAAACTTTTTTTATCTGGGTGTGCTATTATTATTAAGTTATTCAAAGTTGTAATTTTTATAATTTGTCAGGTAAATTTTTAAATAGAAACTGTATGTATTTTTGTAAAGTTATAATAATTATAAATAGGAATCAAAATAGCAAAGGACTCCAATTTTTAGTTTACTTTAGACTGACGATTTATAGTTTAATAATTTGCATCATAACTGTCCAAATTCTTTAACGATTTACAAACTTATGAGGGATTTAAAAGCCGGAATTTATATCAAAAGCACTGCCGTTTTGAATGGCAGTTTCTTCGAGCATACAACCATTCTAATCGTTGAACACAATGAAGAAGGAACTATAGGGTTTGTAACCAATAAATTATTTGGCAAGTCGCTGCATGAACTAATTGAATTCAATCACAGTAAACCATTTCCACTAATGGATGGTGGCCCCGTTGATAGAGATCACCTTTTTGTATTGCACAAGCGACCCGATCTCATTGAGGAAGGCAAACAATTACCCAATGGTCTTTATTTCGGTGGCAATATGGAGCAAGTGATTGAAGCCATCAATACCAGTGCTGCTAATCAAGAAGAAATTCAAGTTTTTATCGGCTATTGCGGATGGGATCTGGGAGAATTGGAAGCGGAAGTAGAAGAGGGAAGCTGGACATTCAGTTGAATTTAGACCATTTTTTTACTTAAATTCATGTCCTCTAAATGTATCCCTACTATGCGTTTTATACTTTTTTTTCTTTTTTTATCTAATCTTACATTATCCGCTCAGGTGCTTGACTTCGATAAGTTATCGGCACTGAAGATTAGAAATGTTGGCCCTGCCAATATGAGCGGAAGAATCACCTGCATTGATGCATTAAAATCAAATCCAAAGATTATCTATGTTGGTGCTGCCTCTGGGGGTGTTTGGAAATCTGAAAATGGAGGATCGTCATGGAAGCCTATTTTTGATGAACAACCTACACAAAATATTGGTGCTATCGCTATTCAACAGAGTGATCCTAAAGTGATATGGGTAGGTACAGGCGAAGGCAATCCCCGTAACTCCATGAACCTGGGCATGGGTATTTTTAAAACTGAAGATAGTGGTCGGACATGGAAACATATGGGCTTGACAGCAACTAAAACAATCCATCGAATTATTATCGACCCCCGCAACCCCAATATAATATATGTTGGTGCAATGGGCGATCCTTTCACAGCGGATTCCAATCGCGGCTTATACAAAACCACCGACGGTGGCCAACACTGGAAACAAATTTTATTTTCAAATACTTCTTCTGGTGTAGCAGACCTTGTGATGCATGAATCAAATCCAGCTAAACTTATTGTTGCATTATATGAGCACCATAGAACGCCCTATTATTTTGTTTCTGGTGGAAAAGGTTCAGGTATCTATATCACTAACAATGGGGGTGCGCAATGGGAAAAATTATCAGATGCCAATGGTTTGCCAGCTGGTGAATTGGGACGCGTTGGAATTGCTATAGCACCTAGTAATCCAAATAGAGTGTATGCAAAAGTGGAAGCGAAAAAAAATGCATTGTACCGAAGTGAGGATGGAGGTATGCATTGGAAAATGATCAATGACAATGCTAAATTTACGAATAACCGTCCCTTTTATTTTCAAGATCTTGCAGTAGACACAAAAGATCCCGATCGTCTATACAATATATATCAACCTTTGTCGGTTAGTTATGATGGTGGTGTGAAGTTTGACCCAACACCGATGATACCGGCAGATGAAACAAAAGGAATTCATGCCGACTTCCACGCCATGTGGATTAATCCCAATGATGCACAACATTTTATTATTGGTGGAGATGGAGGCTTGGGCATTACCTACGATCATGGTAAGTCCTGGTATTTTCCAGAAACAATTCCTGTTGCACAATTTTATCATGTGAATGTTGATTACGAAACACCATTCAATGTTTATGGTGGTATGCAGGATAATGGAAACTGGTCTGGGCCTGCCTATACATGGAAACGCGGGGGCATCCGAACATTGTATTGGCAATACTTGGTGGGTGGAGATGGTTTTCATATTGCGCCCGATCTAGGTGATGCAAGATTTGGTTATGGTACTTCGCAAAATGGAGATTTATATCGTTATGATAAACAAACGGGATATTATCAAAGTATTGCACCTACTGCAAAAGAGGTCTCAACCTATTTGCGATTCAACTGGAATGCTGGATTTGCAAAAGACCCATTCAATGAAACTGGTGCCTACTATGGTTCTCAATTTCTTCACAAGACCACAGATAAAGGAAAAAACTGGAAAACTATTTCAACTGATCTCACCACTAATAATCCTGAACATCAAAAGCCCGATTATGGTGGATTAACGCTCGATGTATCCGGTGCAGAAAATTACAATACCATCATTGCCATTGCGCCAAGTTTTCTTGATAAAGATATTATTTGGGTAGGCACCGATGATGGACAAGTACAAGTCAGTGATAATGGAGGAATTTCTTGGAATAATCTTACCAAAAATATTATCGGACTACCTGATGGAGCATGGATACCACAAATACACGCTTCACGATTTGAAAAAGGTACAGCCTGGATAGTAGCAAATAATTATCGCAAAGGAGACTATGCATCCTACTTATTTATGACAAATGATTATGGTAGAACATGGAAAAATATACTTGATGCAAATCAAGTCAAGGGCTATGCATTAAGTTTTATTCAAGATCCCATGGAGAAGCAATTGGTTTTTCTGGGAACAGAAAATGGATTGTGGGTAAGTATCAATGAAGGAAAAGATTGGATGTCCTTCAAAAATGGTTTTCCAAATGTATCAACGATGGACTTAGTCATTCAAGAAAAAGAATCGGCATTGGTGGTGGGAACCTTTGGTAGAGCCATATGGGTGCTTGACGACTTAAAGAGTTTGCGTGAAATTGTAAGAGGCAATACCAAAGAAAAAATAACTATTCTACCCATGAATGAAGTCATTCAAGTGAAGGGATTATTCATTGCACCTCCGGGCAATATCTGGACAGGATTCGGTACCACATTCGAGGGGGAAAATAGACCCTTCCAAGAAGCGTCCATTCCAATTTATATCAATGAGCTTCCTTCAAAAGAAGATAAGGTGGAAGGATTCATTATAAATAATAAAGGAGATACCATTCGAAAATTAATTGGACAAAATCTGATGCAAGGATTGAATTACATGCACTGGAAGCTTGATGAAGATCGCGTATACTTATCAGGGAACTATGATCCGAATGAATCAAGAGGTATTGCCGTAGTTCCTGGTACCTATAAAGCCTTATTCAAATACAAAGGGGTTCAGTCTAGCACCGATATCAAAGTAATCTCAGATCCACGCTTTAAGATGAAGGAAGAAGTAGATCAGGAATTATATCGATACAATAAAGCGATTAATACTGAAGTAGGAAAATTAAAGACTCTATTTAACTTGGTCAGTTCTTGGGAGAATGAATTGAAAAAAATAAATGAAAAATTATCTAAACAAGCTAAACAAGACAAATCATTAAAAAGGGTGAATGAGATGATGGATGCAGTAAAGCAATTGAAATTAGCTGGTAAAGATAGTCCTGGTGATCGTCAAGTTGGAGCATGGCAGAGTGTTAGAATTACTCCAGCTTCTGCCATCAATGAAGCAGAGAAAGTGGCGATGGCAAGATTAGATGTCCCATCTGAACAGGATTGGAAGCGAGTAAGCGATGCAGCTGCATTAATTGACGCTTATCGTATACAATTAAGTCAGTTTGAGATTTCAAGCTGGGAAAAATTTATCAAGCTATATAAAAAAAGCCGCTGATAAAATGGATTGATTATTATTTTAATTCTCTAAAAAGTACTTTATCTGCATAAAAAGTTCCAAAAGGTATTAAGGAAGCTATAAATGCCATAAACATTTTGAATATGCTCCAGCGATGTAAAAATGAAACTTGAAGCAGTAAAACAATATAAAGCACAAAAAGAATTCCATGCGCTAAACCAACAATGTAATTGGGCTGTGGCATAGAAAATTTATATTTTAAAATCATCGTAAAACCTAAAAGCAAAAACGAACAACCTTCCATAAATGCTACAATGCGTAGTCGACCTAATGCTGTTTTCAATAATTCTTTTACCATTGTATTATATATTTTAAATTATTACTTTGTAAAAACTAGGCAGTGCTGCCATGGAAGGTTATCTATATTTTTATCAAATCTAAAACCTGCTGCTTTAAATTCTTTAATAGCCTGCGCCTCACTCATTTTGTGAATGGTTTTAATGGGTACAGCTGAATCTTCGGACCTAAATTCTACAAGCACTAATTTACCACCCGGTTTTAATGCAGCTCGCATGGATAATGCCATTTCATAAGGATAAGAAAATTCATGGTATACGTCTACTAACAACATCATGTCAACGGAATTTTCTGGTAAAGACAGATTTTGTTCTGTACTCAATACAGGGACTATACGCGACAATTTTTCCTGCTTGATTCTTTCGTTTAAATAAGCAATCATCTCTGGCTCAACGTCTACTGCAAAAACTTTACCCGTTCCCACCATTTTTGAAAGTAGTGCACTATGGTAGCCACTACCCGCTCCTATATCAGCAATAACCATTCCTGGTTTAACAGCTAAATTTTTTAATAATAGAGAGGTGTTTTCTTCCATTTCTCTTTCTTCCCTTTCTAGCCAATCTATTCCATAATGACTCATTACTTGTGCAATTTGTCTACCCATGTACCACTTATTAATTCCGTTGGGATCCCCAGACCTTAGTTTATAACGGTCTTGACCCAATGAAAATAAGCTCAGAGACAGAAAAGTAAAAAGCAGTATATAGGGTTTTAATGTAGGCATGGGACTATTTTGGATAACGAAGTTAATTCTATAAGTAATATTTTTTTATTTTTTATACTACCAAATGTTAGTATAATTGTACCTGATTTGACCTTAGTTGGCTTTGTTTACCCTTTAAGATTTACATTAATAAAATGAATACATTTTTTGACTATCAAAATACACAAGTAGCAAACTTACCCTTGCATCTTAGAAAGTATATTGTGCCTCAAGACTATGAAAAGTATACCCCTATAGATCATGCTGTATGGCGTTATGTGATGCGCCAAAATTATAGCTACTTAAAAAATGTAGCTTATTATCCATATATACCTGGTCTTAAAAAAGCTGGATTGACCATTGAGAAAATTCCAAGTTTACAAGAAATTAATGATGCGCTGACGCTTATTGAATGGGGTGCAGTCACAGTAGACGGTTTTATTCCACCTGCTGCATTCATGGAATTCCAAGCATACAGGGTTTTAGTGATTGCTGCAGATATTAGACAACTAGAACATATTGAATATACTTCGGCTCCAGATATCATACATGAATCTGCAGGGCATGCCCCTATCATTAGTGATACTAAATACAATCAGTACTTAAGTTATTTAGGCTCCATTGGAACCAAAGCGTTATTCTCTTCTAAGGATTATGCTTTATATGAATCCATCCGTGCGCTTTCTATTATAAAAGAAATGCCTAATGTAGATCAAAAGGAGTTAGCCGAAGCAGAAGCCTTGGTTTTATTCAATCAACAAAACTTAGGAGCTCCTTCTGAAATGGCACTATTAAGTAGATTGCAATGGTGGTCTGTGGAATATGGTTTAATTGGTGATATTAATAATCCTAAGATTTATGGCGCAGGTTTGCTTTCCTCTATTGGAGAAAGTGCTTCTTGTATGCAACCAGAGGTAAAAAAAATAACATATACCATTGATGCTTTAAAAGTTGGGTACGATATTACTAAAGAACAACCTCAACTTTTTGTTACACCCACATTTCAAAATTTAATTGATGTGCTTGAACAATTTGAGTCTACGATGGCTTACAGAGTGGGTGGACTTGAAAGCGTTTCTAAAGCCATAGAATGTAAAAATATTTGTACAGCAGTATTTAGTTCAGGATTGCAATTGTCTGGCGTGTTTAGTAAAGTATATACCGACGCCAATCATGCAATTAAATATATCAATACACAGGGCCCAAGCTCGCTTGCTATTAAGGATCAACTCATAGAAGGCCATGATGGAAATTACCATGCGCACGGATTTGGATCTCCTGTTGGTAAACTAAAGGACAGTACTAAGTCATTAGAGGACTACAATACAGAAGATCTTGCATCGGCTGGTATTATTGCAGACCATGTGATTGTATTGGCATTTGATAATGGTATTTTAGTTGAGGGAAAATTAGTAGGTCAGACTTATATGGAAGATAAGCTTGTCTTACTCAGTTTTGCAGATTGCAAAGTGACAGACATGGAAGGCAATGTATTTTTTGAACCAGCATGGGGCATGTTTGATATGGCCATTGGCGATACCATTGTATCTGTATTTAATGGATCGGCAGATAAAAAAATATTCGAAGACCAATTGCATATTTCCGAACAACCTACCCACCAACAAAACTATACTACCAAGGACTTACATTATCAATCTTTATTTAAACAAATAAGAGTGTATAGAGAACAAGGCAAGTCAGATGATTCCTTGAATGAAATTTGGCAACAAATTAAAAATGATTTTAAAACAGATTGGCTTGGCACTATGGAGTTATTAGAATTAGCCGATACGATGCCAACACAAAAAGCATTAGCCAATGATTTGAGAACTTATTTGAATGCACAGTCTAATACTTATCCGGCTTATTCAAAATTAATTAAGGATGGCTTAAAAATAATAGATACTAAACTGAGGTTTGAATAATTGCCCAAGCAAGCTCAGTCTCGTTATTAGAGAGCGCGGCTTTAATTTGTTGAATTTTTTCTGAAGACAATTTTAATTCATTTGAAGCATTGAATACAGGTACAGTATTGGTATTGGCTAATTGCGCTTTTTCATTAGGGGTGAATGAATCACTTTCTTTTATTGCATTAGGTAACTGATCAAATCCAATCCCTAATTTAGTATTTGGCTTTTCTACTTTAAATAAGTTTGCTTCTGTAATTCTTGCATACCAGTCTCCGCCAAGACGAGCCACTAAATCCAATTTAGCTTGATCAATTTGATTGCTTGCATCAAGGATAGATTCGTGTAAATGTATTTTTTTAATCAGTGCTATTACCAAGTTACCCGCACCTGCATTCTCTCCTAAAGAAATTACTTCTTGCACAATACATTCCAATTGAATGGGTGCTTCCGCTACCCTTGGTGGTTTTACTAATTCAGATGCCAATTGAGTAAAACCTGCTTTTATAAATTCATTGGTTCCTTTAGGATAATCACAACTTGATAAAGACATTTGTTGCACCATATTATAGTTCACAATATTAATCACACATTCAGGTACAACTTTAATATTTTCAAGGGTATGCTTAGTGGTATTATCTCTTACTCTTCGGGATGGAGAGAAAATACAAATGGGCGGGTTCATGCTAAACAAATTAAAAAAACTGAAAGGACTTAAGTTCACATTCCCCTCTAAGTCAATGGTGGATGCAAAGCAGATAGGTCTAGGCGCAATCGCATACTGTAAATACTGTTGTATTTCTTGTGTGCTTAGTTGATCTGTGTCTAATGTTAACATGAAAATATTTTATTCAATTATTTTTTTAGTGCCAAGATAGACCAATCAGTTGCTTCGGCCTTGATGGTATTCACTAAAGTACCCAATCCGTCGATGGTCATTTTAACTGTATCATTTGCTTGCAGCCATTGTGGTTCGTAATTTGGGTTATGCAATTTGCCTGTTCCATTTAATTCCAAAAAACAGCCTGTACCAACGGTTCCAGAACCAATCACATCACCAGGGAAAATCGTCACTCCATAAGAACATCTTTCAATAATTTCTGCAAATGTCCAGTCCATATCTTTTACATTCCCTTCTGATACTAATATATCATTCACCCAGCACTTCATAGATAAATTATAATTATTACCAACATGTCCTTGTTTTGCAGGCACTAAGTAAGTACTTAATTCATCAGGTGTCACCAACCAAGGGCCAATCACCGTAGAGAAATCTTTTCCTTTTGCTGGTCCTAGGTTTAAAAGCATTTCTTCCATTTGTAATTTTCTAGCACTTAAATCATTCATGATGGTAAAGCCAGCAATATAAGCGTCTGCGTCTTTTGCTTTAATGTTTCGACCTTCTTTACCAATGACAATCGCTACTTCTAATTCAAAGTCAAGTTGTTGAAAATGATCTGGCATACAATAAACATCGCCTGGACCTTGCACTGCATTGTGGTTGGTGAAATAAAAAATGGGGTATTGATCAAATTCTTTAATCATCTCTACGCCTCTGTTTCTTCTTGCCGACTCCACATGCTGACGAAATGCATAACCATCTCTGCAAGAAGTTGGTCGAGGCACTGGTGCTAATAAAGTAAAGTCCTTAACAGGCGCTATACTCAAACTTTTATCTGCAATTTTTGAAAGTTGCTTTTCTGTTTGTTGAATTAGCTCATTGCTAGATTGAAAAAAATCAATGATATTTTTGGGCAAGTTTTCATTCACAGATTGTAGATTGTAGAGGCCTTCATGCACAATAGCGCCTAATTGGATTTCACCCGCTTTTAAATAACTAACTAATTTCATTGATTATCAATTGTTTATAATGTAATTCATTCAAAAAAAACGACTTTTTGAGCCGGATTCCTCTAAGTAAAACAAAGTTAAAAATAATTATTTTATAATTTCCTAATAATTGTTAGTATTGTATTCCTTCAAAATCTAAATTATGCCAATATACCACAGTTTGGGAGAGATTCCCCATAAAAGACATACCGCATTTAGACAACCCAATGGAAAACTGTATGCAGAAGAGCTTGTATCTACCGAAGGTTTCTCGGGTATGTATTCATTAGTGTACCATACGCATCCACCCACTTTTGTAAAAGCTTTGGGCGAGCCGTATTCAGTGGAGCCAAAAATTGCAAGAGAAAAACATTTGCGTCATACAAGTTTATTAGGTTTTAATATTAAAGCAGAAGACGATTATTTAAAAAGTAGAAAACCAGTTTTAGTGAATGCCGATTTACAAATTTCTTTAGCAGCACCAAGACATTCTATGACAGACTATTTTTATAAAAATAGTCAAGCAGATGAAGTTATTTTTATTCATAAAGGATCGGGCACTTTACAAACTGGATTTGGTAAAATTAAATTTTCATATGGCGACTACCTTGTAGTACCTAGAGGTACTATTTATCAAATAAGATTTGATGACGAAAACAATCGTCTATTTATTACTGAAAGCTATAGCCCTATTCGTTTTCCAAAGAGGTACCAAAATCAATTTGGTCAGCTAATGGAGCATGCGCCCTATTGTGAAAGAGATATAAGAAGACCAAGTGATTTAGAAACTTTTGACCAAGAAGGTGATTTTAAAGTTTTAATCAAAAAACAAGGATTAATTTATCCATATATTTATGGCACACATCCTTTTGATTTTATAGGATGGGATGGATATCATTATCCATGGGCATTTTCGATTCATGATTTTGAACCCATCACAGGAAGGGTGCATCAGCCACCACCAGTGCATCAAACTTTTGAAGCGAAAAACTTTGTAATCTGTTCCTTTGTACCTCGTAAATATGATTATCATCCACAAGCAATACCAGCACCCTATAATCATAGCAATGTAGACAGCGATGAAGTGTTGTATTATGTGGATGGCGATTTTATGAGTCGAAAGTCCGTGGTGCAAGGCCAAATTACATTACATCCTGGAGGGATACCACATGGACCACATCCGGGCAGTGTTGAAAAATCAATAGGTAAAGAAAAGACAGATGAGTTGGCGGTGATGATAGATCCATTTAGACCATTAATGATTACCGAAGAGGCATTATTAATTGAAGATGAAAATTATCATAAGAGCTGGCAACATAATATTGAATAGAATAAGAAAAAGTAGAAAGTAAAAAAATAAACAAAGTAAAAAAAGTAAAAATTAAATAATAAAGATGGAAAGCAATCCGAATGACCAAGATTTTTTACCCTTACTTGGTACAGATTACGTAGAGTTTTATGTAGGTAATGCAAAGCAAGCAGCACATTATTATAAAACAGCTTTTGGCTATCAGGATTTTGCTTACAGCGGTCCAGAGACGGGCGATAAAGAAAAAGTATCTTATGTTTTAATGCAAGATAAAGTAAGACTTATTTTAACCACACCATTACATCCAACATCAACCATTGCAAGCCATGTGCATACACATGGAGATGGCGTAAAAGCCATTGCACTTAATGTGAATGACGCTTATGATGCTTTTGAACAAACTGTAAAAAGAGGTGCTAAGCCTTATATGCAGCCCAAAACAATGCAGGACGAACATGGTGAAATAAAAATGAGTGGTATACATATTTATGGAGATACAGTGCATTTATTCATTGAGCGTAAAAATTATAAAGGTGTTTTTATGCCTGGCTTTAGAAAGCATGAAAGCAATTATAAGCCTTCTGCTGTTGGTCTTAAGTATATAGACCATTGTGTGGGCAATGTGGGTTGGAATCAAATGAATACATGGGTGAGTTTTTATGAAGAGGTTATGGGCTTTAAAAATATTTTGACATTTGATGATAAACAAATTTCAACAGAGTACTCTGCGCTCATGAGTAAAGTAATGAGCAATGGGAATGGATTTGTAAAGTTTCCAATTAACGAACCAGCAGAAGGAAAAAAGAAATCACAAGTAGAGGAGTATTTAGATTTTTATAAAGATGCAGGCGTACAACATATCGCTATTGCCACAGATAATATTGTGGATACGGTTACCCAATTAAGTGGTCGTGGTGTGGAGTTTTTAAATATACCATCTAATTATTATGATGATTTATTAGATCGTATAGGACCTATTGATGAAGATGTTGCACCTCTAAAAAAATTAGGCATTTTAGTAGATAGAGATGATGAGGGCTATTTACTACAAATATTCACAAAACCAGTAGAGGATCGACCAACACTTTTCTTTGAAATCATTCAAAGAAAAGGGGCAAAGTCTTTTGGAGCTGGTAATTTCAAAGCTTTATTTGAAGCATTAGAAAGAGAACAAGACCTAAGAGGTAACTTATAAGTTTTTAATTTAATCAAAAACCATTTCTGGGATCTCACCTTCAATGATGAGTTTTCCCAGCGTGGCTTTTTTGATTGTTTCAACAGAAACACCTGGTGCTCTTTCCAACAATTTAAAACCGCCTTCTGGTAAAACAGCAAGTACTGCTAGTTCTGTTACTATTTTTTTAACACATCTAATACCAGTCAGTGGCAAAGTGCAGTTGGGTAATAATTTACTTTCTCCATCTTTATTCACATGCTGCATGGCCACAATAATATTTTTTGCAGATGCTACAAGGTCCATTGCACCGCCCATTCCCTTTACCATTTTACCAGGAATTTTCCAGTTAGCGATATCCCCATTTTCTGAAACTTCCATTGCACCTAAAATTGTTAAATCAATTTTTTGCGCATGAATCATACCAAAGCTCATGGCAGAATCAAATAAAGCTGCCCCAGGTAACATGGTAATAGTTTGTTTGCCTGCATTGATTAAATCTGCATCCACTTCTGCTTCTGTAGGGAAGGGCCCCATGCCAAGCAGTCCATTTTCTGATTGAAAGCACACAGCAATATTTTTAGGAATATAATTGGCTACAAGCGTTGGGATACCAATACCTAAATTCACATAAGAATTATGTTGTATCTCTTTTGCAATTCTTTTTGCTATCGCTTCTTTATCTAACATGGTATAAAATTTGAATCATCTATTATTTAGAAACTGTTTTCTTTTCAATGCGCTTTTCATAATCACTACCCTGAAAAATTCTATGAATATACACTCCGGGTACATGAATTTGATTGGGATCTAATTCACCTGGTGCTACTAGTTCTTCTACTTCGGCAATGGTAATTTTACCAGCCATAGCCATCACAGTATTAAAATTGCGCGAAGTTGCCTTAAATATTAAATTACCTGCAGTGTCGCCCTTCCATGCTTTTACAATGGCAAAATTTGCTTCAAAGGCTTTTTCTAATAAATAGTCTTTGCCATTAAAATTTCTTACTTCTTTTCCAATGGCTACTTCTGTTCCAATGCCAGCAGGTGTAAAAATTGCAGGCATGCCATATCCAGCAGCCATACATCTAAATGCCAAGGTACCTTGTGGTATCAATTCAACATCCAATTCTCCAGAAAGTAATTGTCTTTCAAATTCTGCATTCTCCCCTACATAAGAGGAAACCATTTTTTTAACTTGTTTTTGTTGCAACATTAATCCAATGCCAAAATCATCTACCCCTGCATTGTTGGAAATACAAGTAAGGTTTTTGATTCCTTTTTTAACCAATGCAGCAATACAATTTTCTGGAATACCGCATAGTCCGAATCCGCCTAACATGAGTGTATCTCCGTCTTTGATATCCGAAATAGCTTCTTCTGCATTAGCCACTTTTTTATTGATCATATTACTAAACTTTAATTGAAATTTTTAATTTTAAAGATTGCTAGATTAAAAATAATGTATTGAACTGATAAATTAGTTTTGTTGACTATTAAGTAAAGAATCATGACCTAAGTCCTTGATTTTCATCTAGCCATACCCAGATTTGAACCCGGAACCTGGTTATGAAGATATTTTGTATAAACGAAGGTATTAAATTGTTGTATGTTATAAAAAACCGAAATCGAATAGAAATAGAATATTATGTCTAAATTTAGTTGTAAATTTTAATGATGATTCAAAAATTAACTAGCTCCCTATTAATCTTGTTGTTAGCATATCAAGTGAATGCTCAAAAAATCAAGTATATTATTCTCAGGCATGCAGAAAAAGATACCACCATTGCTAATGCTAAAATGATGGCATCGGATCCTCCACTTAATAGTATTGGCGAAATAAGGGCATTGTCATTAGTGGACAAACTCAAGGCGCATAAAATCAATCAGATTTATTCAACAAACTATAAAAGAACAAAAGCTACCGCTTCGCCTATTGCCAAAGCTCAAAATTTAAATATTGCCATTTACGACCCTAGAAAACTAGATACATTTGCGACTCAACTTCTGTCATCAGAAAATAGCGGGAAAACTATTTTAATTGTGGGCCATTCTAATACAAGTCCGAAATTGGTTAATTTACTACTTAAAAAAGACCAATTTAAAGATTTGGATGAATCCATCTATGACACTTATTGGATTGTTACAAGTAAAAATGGTAAAATCAGGGCGAAAATGATGAAATACTAATTATTTAATAATCCAGCCCCTCTAAAAAAGATAAATAGACTCATTGTACAATGGGTCTATTTTTTTGCTTAAATTTAATCCATCAAAAACAACCTTATGATCAAAAAAATAATTGCATTACTAAGCTTAGTCGTATGCACTCAATTGGGTTTTGCCCAGGATTTAAATAAAGAATTATCTCCCTTAAAATGGAGAAGTATTGGCCCCTTTAGAGGAGGCAGGTCCAATATGGCATCAGGAGTAATCAATAATAGAGATATCTATTACATGGGCACTACTGGTGGTGGTTTATGGAAAACAGAAAACAGCGGAATGAGTTGGAATAATATTTCTGACGGATTTTTTAAAACAGGTTCTGTAGGTGCGGTGGCTGTTGCGGAAAGCGATGCTAATATTGTTTATGTAGGTATGGGCGAACACGCAGTTAGAGGTGTAATGACACATCATGGAGATGGTGTGTATAAAAGTACAGACGCCGGAAAGACATGGAAAAAAATGGGACTAGACGCCACACAACATATTTCAAGAATTGCGATTGATCCAAAAAATCCAAATATTGTTTTTGTTGCAGCGCAGGGTGCATTGTATAGCAAGTCAGCAGAGCGTGGTATTTATAAATCTGTTGATGGTGGTACAACATGGAAAAAAGTATTGTATGTAGATGATAAAACAGGTTGTGCAGAAATATCAATGGATATGCATAATCCATCTATTATGTATGCTGCCATGTGGGAACATGGTCGTTTGCCATGGCAGGTAATTAGTGGTGGACCAGGAAGTGGATTGTATAAGTCTACCGACGGGGGTAACAACTGGGTGAAAATGCAAAATGGTTTACCAAAAGAAATGGGTAAGATGTCGATTGCAGTATCAAGAGCAAATTCAGAAAAAGTATTTGCATTAATTGAAAGTGATTTTAGTAAAGATGCAGGTGGTTTATATGTGTCTGATGATGCAGGTGCAAGCTGGTCACAAATTAATAAGAGCCATCGCTTGATTCAACGCGCATGGTATTATATCGAACTATTTCCAGATCCAACAAACGAAAACACAGTGTATGTGATGAGTGCTCCTTCCTTGAAATCAATTGATGGTGGTAAAACTTTTACAGATTTTGCACGCACGCACGGCGACTACCATGATTTATGGATTCATCCTAGCAATGGTAAAAATATGGTCATTGCAGATGATGGCGGTGCAGCTGTAACACATGATGGCGGTAAATCTTGGAGCAGTCAAAACAATATGCCCACTGCACAATTTTATAGAATCAATGTAGACAATGAAACGCCTTACAATATTTATGCAGGACAACAAGACAATAGTTCCGTTAAAATTGCGAGTCGCGCCATTGGTGCTGGTGGCATAGATGAAAGAAATTGGACTTCATCTGCAGGTGGAGAGAGTGCATTTTTAGCATTTGATCCAAACAATCCAAGATATGTTTTAGGTGGCTCTTACCAAGGAACAATAGAAGTATTAGATACAAAAACAAAAGGTAGCACCAATATCATGGCTGCGCCAATTCAATACTTGGGTAGAGATGCAAAAGATATTAAGTACCGTTATAACTGGAACGCTCCAATCATTTGGAGTAAGCATGAAGCCAATACTTATTATCATGGATCACAATTTTTATTGAAAACTTCCGACATGGGAAAAACATGGAAAGAAGCTTCTCCTGATTTAACGCGCAACGAAAAATCTAAACAAGGAAAACCTGGTGTACCATTTACAAACGAAGCGGTGGGTGCAGAAAATTATGGCACACTAGCCTATGTGATAGAGTCGGTGCATGAAAAAGGTGTGATTTATACAGGTAGCGATGACGGTTATGTATACTTAACAAAAGATGGTGGCGCTAATTGGAAAAATATTACACCAGCAGGATTAGCTGAGTGTTTAATCAATGCCATTGAAGTGTCACCGCATGATAAAGCAACAGTATACATAGCAACAACTAGGTATAAGTTCGACGACCATACACCTGGTTTATATAAATCCACTGACTACGGAACCACTTGGACTAAAATAAATACTGGTATTGCAAATAATGCATTTACTAGAGTGGTGCGTGAGGATAATGTGGTTAAAGACTTATTATATGCGGGTACCGAATTAGGCGTGTATATGTCTAACAATGGAGGTAAAAGCTGGAGTCCATTCCAATTAAATTTACCCATTACCCCTATCACAGATTTACGCGTGCATCAAAATAATTTAATTGCGGCAACTTCAGGTAGATCGTTTTGGATATTAGATGATTTAAATTTAATTCGTGCATTTAAGGCTGATACAAGCACTGTAAAAATATATACGCCAGATGCTGTTTTATTAGTCATGGGGTCAAGCGAAATGGATGACAACGACGCAGATTTTACAGGCGCTAAATCAAAAGCAGGGGTCAATCCTGCAACGGGCTTGGTCTTGTATTATCAATTGCCTAAGATGGAAGACGGGGTTGAACTCAGTATGGAAATTAGTGATGCATCTGGTAAATTAGTTCGTCGTTTTAGTTCTAAAGCAGGCGAAAACCATAAGAGTTATGAAGGAGCTCCAAGAAAAGATCCAACGCTAAGCAAAGAAAAAGGATTGAACCGTTTTGTTTGGAACCTTCGCCACGCAACAATGTCTGCCATACCATATGTATTTATTGAAAGTAGTTTTAATGGACACAAAGCCATCCCTGGCAATTATAGCATTCGTTTAATGGCAGGAGGAAAAATGGTTGGCACCACAACAGGCGTTATTCAAGCCAATCCAAACTTTGGCACGACTGCAAGTGAATACCAGCAGTATGATGATTTGATGCGTTTGATGGAAGGTACAGTTACTGAAATGCACCAAATGGTCAACCAACTAAAAGACAATAGCAATCACTTAGAAACATTGGTTAAAAAATTAAAGTCTGATGCTAATTACAGCAGTGCACAGTATGCAAGCTTAAAACAAAATGCAGCTGACTTAATTGCAAATTTAAAAGCATGGGACGAAGACATGATTCAAAGAAAATCAACTTCATATGATGATGTTGAAAATTTCCCTAATAAATTTACAGCCAACTATATGTTTATGATGAATCAAACAGAAAGTGATATTCCTCAAGTGAATCAACCCAACTTAGATTTATTGAAAGAGTATACTGCTGAGTGGGAGAAATTAAAAGCAAGAGGACTAAAATTAAAAAATGAAGCCATTCCTGCATTCAACAAGCAATTATGGGATTTAGGTATGGGTGCTATTTGGTAATTCGCAGTTCAAGAGCACTTAGTTATCGGCATTTATAATGCGAAGCGTAGAATTTTATCGAAGGAAGGGCAAAAAAATAAAGAATTGAATTAAAAGTAACAAAATTCTTTCCTTTAATTTAACATTTCCTGCAGCGGAAATTAAACTAAAAGAAGGTAATTTTGTTACTATATTATGAGATTGAATAAGAATGGTTTTCTACGTTTTTTTTGCGTGATTATTTGCGTTTTACAAGTACAATTTAGTTTTGGGCAGGACAAATTCGTTTTAAACGGAAATGTAAAAGACCAAGCAACCGGTGAGGCCATTATTAGAGCCGTGCTCAGGATTGAAGAGTTGCCAAGTCTTGGAGTGCTTTCCAATGAATATGGGTTTTATGCAATTTCTTTACCAAGGGGGAAATATACCCTTGTTGTTTCACAGTTAGGGTATGAAAAATACAAGGAACAGCTTCAGCTTGATAGTAATTTAAATTTAACTATTTTATTAAAGTCTGCTAATACATTAAAAGAAGTAGTCGTTGAAAGTGGGAGGAAAAATGACAACCTTTTAAAAGCACAAATGGGAACAGAGACACTGAACCTAAATACCATTAGCAAACTGCCTGTTATATTTGGAGAAAAAGATATTTTAAAAACATTGCAACTTTTGCCTGGCGTAAAGTCTGCCGGAGAGGGTAATAGTGGTTTTTATGTAAGAGGCGGAAGTGCAGATCAAAATTTAATTTTATTAGACGAGGCGCCAGTCTATAATGCCTCTCACCTACTTGGTTTTTTTAGCACTTTTAATAGCGATGCTATAAAAGATGCCACATTAATTAAAGGCAATGGACCTGCACAATACGGTGGCAGGCTGTCTTCTGTATTAGATGTAAAAATGAAAGACGGCAATAATCAAGACCTTAATGTAAATGGAGGCCTTGGACTAATTAGCAGTCGAATTAGTATTGAGGGTCCGCTTCAAAAAGAAAAGTCTTCCTTTATTCTTTCAGGAAGAAGAACCTATGCAGATATTTTTCTACGTGCCTCAGATGAATTTAAAGACAATATTTTATATTTCTACGACTTAAACATGAAAGCGAATTTTAAGATCGACGAAAAAAATAAAATATATCTTTCTGGTTATTTTGGAAGAGACGAATTAGGATTAGGCGATGCCTTTGGCATTGATTGGGGAAATAAAACGGGCACAATTAGATGGAACCGAATTGTATCTAGCCGCTTATTTTTAAATAGCTCTTTAATTTATAGCGACTACAACTATAATGTGAAGCTTAAAAACGGCTTGACTAATTTTAATGTTAACTCCAATATTAAAGACCTCAACCTAAAGCAAGATTATACTTTTTACCTCAACCCTAAAAACACATTACGTTTTGGATTCAATAGTATTTTACATACCATTACGCCAAGCATATTTAGCGGAACCGTAATCAATAGTAATCCGAAAAAGGGTAGAAATGGACTTGAAAACGCCCTTTATTTAAGCAATTATTATAAAGCAACAGATAATTTAAGTGTAGACTATGGGATGCGCCTTTCTGCTTATAGCTTAATGGGCGGTGATGCCTATAACATATATGAAAACGATTTGCTTGTAAATACAATACAATTAAATAAGCAAAGCCTTGGCAAGACCTATGTGAATCCTGAACCTAGGATGACGGCCAACTACCGTGTAACAGACCAAGCAAGTATCAAGGCGGGGTATGCTAGAAATGTACAACACCTGCACCTACTTAGTAATTCAACGGCTTCAAGTCCCTCTGATCAGTGGATTGGAAATTCTTACAATATTAAACCTGAAATTGCGGATCAGTTAAGCGTTGGATTTGTGCAAGGATGGAAAAATAATAACTATGAACTAAGTACCGAATTATATTATAAAAATTTACAGAATCAATTAGACTATAAAGATGGGGCTGAAATAAATACATTAGCCGATGTCGAAACAGCAATTCTATTTGGGGTTGGACGCGCCTATGGTCTTGAACTATTATGGAAGAAGAAAGAGGGCATATTGACTGGATGGGTAAGTTATACCTTATCAAAAACAGAAAGAAAAATTACTGGTATTAATCAGGGCAATTGGTATAATGCAAAACAAGATAGAACCCATGATATTGCTATTGTAGGTGTCTATACCCTTAATTCAAGATGGTCTATCTCTTCTGTTTTTGTATACAATACCGGCGATGCGGTTACCTTTCCAACGGGGAAATATTCCATTCAAGGACAAACGCTATATCAATATGCTTCGAGAAATGGAAACAGAATGCCCTCCAATCATAGAATGGACCTGAGTGTGACTTATGATAAGAAAAGAAAAAAACGCATTCAAGAGTCTTGGAACTTCAGTTTATATAATGTGTATGGCAGAGAAAACGCGTATCAAATTAATTTTCAAGATGACCCAAAGGACCTTAGTAGAACTCAAATTATTCAAACCTCTTTATTTAGATGGGTACCCAGTGTCACTTATCAATTCAAATTTTAATGATGCTTAAAAAATATTTTAGTACAATTTTAATGGGGATTTTTTTATTGGGTTGTGAAAAAGAAATTCAACTACCCTTAGACCCTAACCAGTCTTTACTTGTCATTGATGGAAGTATCACAGACGATGCTGGCCCTTATTATATAAAGCTTAGTAAGTCAAATAGTATTTCAGCCTCCTCCAATTTTTTAGCTGTGACTGATGCGCTAGTCATTGTGAAAGACAATATTGGACAAATTGATACGCTCAAGCATGAAAAAGAGGGCGAATACAAAACCAATAAAATAAAAGGTATTTACGGGAACACCTATTATTTAGAAGTGCAAGTTGCAGACAAAAAGTATACGGCCAATGCGACTATGCCAGAAAAAGTTTTCTTAGATAGTTTAAGGATTAATCCCTTAGCAATCAATGGTGAAATTAGATATAATGTCATCCCGGTTTACACCGACCCAATTAGCTTGGGTAATAGCTACCGTTTTATTCAAAAAATTAACGATACCCTTGATAAAAGCTTTTTCGTGTTCAATGACAATTTGAATAATGGGAAAGTAAATCAACGACCACTAAGAGGAGGATCAGATTCTTTAGAAGTAAAATTAAAAGATATTATTGGTATAGAAATGCAGTGTATCACAAGGCCTACTTATTTATATTACTACAGCCTAAATCAACAATCGGGCGCTGGACCAGGCGGTGGCACAACCCCAGCTAATCCTCCTTCCAATATTGTTGGTGGCGCATTAGGTATTTTTTCCGCACATACAGTTCAAAGAAGACAAGTTCAAATCAAATAATAAACCACCTACGCAAAAACGCAAGTGGTTTATTTTCATTTAGCGAGACCGGGATTAAAACCCGGGACCTCAGTCAATTACAAAATTCACTGAAAGAAAAGTTAATCTTATTTAGAAACATAAATAATACCTTCCTTCATAACGAACTTTACTTTTTTCAAATCTGAGATATTTTTACTTGGATCACCCTCAACTGCTATTATATCAGCAATGTAACCAGGCTTAATATAACCTAAACTATCATCAATATGAAAAGCCTTTGCATTTATACTAGTAGCTGCTTTTAAAGCATCTATAACAGGTAAGCCATACTCAACCATAAGTTCCATCTCTAAAACATTTTCGCCATGAGGATAAACGCCAACATCTCCACCCATTCCAATCGAAACACCAGATGCTATTGCATCCTTAAAACTTTTTCTTTTATTTAATACATTGATTGGTGGGTCGGTAACTCCTTTTTTCCAACCGCGATATTGTGAAATTACATCAACAGCTGAGATTGTTGGTATATAAGTTACATTGTATTGTTTCATTAGTTTCCCTAATTCTACATCAATGAAATCTCCATGCTCAATAGTTTCAGCACCTGCCAATACAGCACGACGTATTGCCTCTTTTGATTTCGCATGGCAAACCATCACCCTTCCACTACTTTTTGTAACTTCATTGATGAGTTTTAATTCGTCAAGTGTAAATGAAGGACGATCTTCCCCATTAATTCCCCATCGATAATCAGCATATATTTTAATAAAATCTGCACCTTTCCCAATCTGATCTCTCACAACCCTTATTAAATCATTTCCATCAGCAGGTTCAGCCCCTAACATGATTTGTTGATCACTATCATAACCTTTAGGACCGTAAGAACCTGTTGAAACAATCGCTCTTCCAGCAACCATTAGCCTTGGTCCAATAATAATGCCTTCATTAATTGCCCTTTTTAGTGAAACATCAGAATAGCCTGCGCCTTCTGTACCTAAATCTCTTGCAGTTGTAAAACCAGCCAATAAAGTATTTTTTGCATGAACAGTAGCCCTTACTGTTCGGTAAGAATCTGGTTCTTTCAAAACCTGCGTATCCCAGTCAGTGATATTATATGGGTACAACATTAGGTGAGAGTGCCCTTCAATTAATCCGGGTAAAATTGTTGCATTAGGGTAATTAATTTTTACAGAACCCTCAGGTACTTTGAGTTGTTCAACTGGTCCAACATTAATAATTTTATTATTCTCAATTATTAATGCCCAATCTTTATGCATGACTTCCCCATCAAATAAGCGAGGTGCAGTTATATAATATTTAGTTTGGGAATTTAATTTAATTCCAAAAATAAATATAATGGTTAAAGTCATAAAGTACTTTAAGTAATTAATTTTCATTTTTATACTATTTTATTAAAATTTAATTTATCAATCAAATATCTTATGTTAAGGTACTTAATTTATATAATATTTTAGATTTATTATAATTGATTTTATAAAAAACTTAATTATAAGGATCACGTAGAAGTCAAAAATAAAGCGTTACAGTTTTTCGCAAAGAACAAACATATTTAAATTGTACCAAATAGTTAATAGTAATACCCGAAAATAATATTCATTTCATCCTCACTGGTTAAACCAAAATTGACTATTTTATTGGTGGTATTGTTATAGGTCACCACACTGGTTAATCCCTCTCCTGCTTTGAGCAGAATGGGTGTAGCAAGGTTGATGACTATGGGATGCTCCCAGTCTGTATTTTCATAAACGACCTCTCCATTTCTCGTTCCACCCAGAATTTTAATTTGAAATTTCTCACCCAACTTATGGAAATGCGAGGTAAGTGTAATTACGGTTACTGCTTTGTTAAACGTATAATCGGTTGTGATAGTTTTGCGTGAATTAGCAGGAATAGAAAAATTATAGTTGGCAAAATTTATAGACTGCGCCTCTTTTACAACATTTGCTTGAGATACTGTATACATATTAATATAGTTCTCACCTGTTAAATTGGTAGTTTGTTTATTAAAATAATGTGCATTCAGGTCGAGCGCTCTAGCCGGGGGAACTTTCAGGGCAACGCCTGCAGGAAATGTATAAGTTGTATTTACATCTGTACCGCCACCCAAAAATATATGGTTTTGCATTTGTAAAAAAGTGGTTATGTTAACACTTGCATCTGCATTATACAAATCCCTTAATGTGTTCACTGGTGGCAACAAAGTAGTACTTTGAAACCCATATAAAACAAAATGGTGACTGTTTGGTCTCCCCTGCATGATAATTTTATTGACATAGACTGTGGAAGTATTGGGGGTGGTTCTGTTGACAAACACTTCGCGTTCTGTGTTGGGACTTACTGTAAAAGCATTGATCCCTAATTGAAACCCTTCTGAAGCAGCTGGTGCTTGCATGGGTACAAAAACCTTTTGGCATACTTCTTTATTGACTAGTATGGCTTCATCAACGACAGTTCCTGTTTTGGGCGCCCCTTTTATTATCCATTGTTTGATAAATTCTATCTGTCCCAAGGTCAAATTAGCACCCCCCAATGGCATCGATGCTCCATATTGAGTGGTTGCCTGACAATCAATTTTCTGATACAACAAACTACTTATATAATCACCCGGCTTTACCCTTACCAGGCCGGCTGTTTTTGCTGCAGCATTTTTTGAAATGATATTAATTAAATTATCGTATGCATTAGTTGAAGTTAACAGTAGGTTATGCTGAACGTAGTTAGCATCGTTAGTAGATGCATGACAACCACTAGTTGCACAAGAAGGTGTAAGAATATTGTCCTGAATAATTGTCCAAGTATCTTTTGCAGAAATAGCACCAGTACCTGCCTGATTAGTATCTTTTGCAGAAATGCCATCTGCAACTGCCTGATTAGTATCTTTTTTACAAGATTCCATAGAAAAAGAAACGATTGCCATTGCAGTTAAAATAATTACTGCCTCAAAATATTTCATATGTGGATGTTTTAAAATATTTTATTGAATTAATATCCCCTTCAAGTTTTTGCTTTTAATTTTTTTGATAGCGGACTCAATAGATTTTTCAGGTTCTATGATATTATATTCACCCCAAAAATCTACGTCTGCAGATTTAGATATTTTATCAGACATAATTACGTAGGGACTCAATTTTTGATTGTTTATTTGCAGCTTACTATCTTGATTTTCCCAATTAGTATTAACCAATTCAAAAGTAGTACTATAGGTAGTATTAAATATCCATTTATTCCAATTTAGTTTAAATGAAATATCTCCACGAGAATACGAAAAAATCCATTTATTATTTTGTTGTCGGTAATCAATCTGATAGCTAACTTCTGTTGGGTAAATAACAACTCCTTTTGGTTTTCTACGTGTAAAAATTAGTCCTGCTTTGATTCTATTTTCAACATTAAGTTGGAAATTTGCACTTATGATAGCAAGACTTTTTGCATCGATAAATAATTTTCCGCTATAGAGGGGATCAGGGTCTTCAATGGATAATTTTTGTTTAAAAGAGATAATCAAAACCTGCTTATCATTAATTTGGGTAATATCCTCAAAGTGAAAATTATACAATTCAAATACATTTTCTGAGAATATATTACTTGGATCTTTTATTAAATCAATAAATAAGGCTGAAAAAAGACCTCCTTCTAATTTAAAGTTTACAGTATCTAATTTAGTGTAATCAGCATTTTTCCTACCCTTTAAAATATTGACTTGGTCTTGAATACCTATTGAAAATGGCATTTTTTGAATATCGACAATAGATTCTAAAACTGAGACATAATTACGTCTTTTTTTTATTGATTCTCTGTAAAAACCAATTATCTGAATAGCGCTATCTCCATAATTTTTTGAACGATTATTGAGTACATTTACAAATATTTTATTGGCATCCATCACATTTACAACTACATCTTTGAGTAGAATATTGACAGGTTCTAAATACAATAAATTTTTTTCTTGATTCAAGTCTTTGATTGAGATAACTTTATCTTTATACCCTAAAAATGAAATAATAAGATTTGCGTCTTGTCTATCTGTAGGAATTTTGATTAAGAAATTTCCTTCACTATTGCTAATGGTAGAAATGTTTGATCCAGAAATTGTAATACTTGCAAAAGTTAATTCATTCTTTGTTTTACTATCAAAAATAGTTCCTTTAAAATATTTAAAAGAACTAGAATCTGCATTGTTAATAGGATTTATTTGTGCTTCTGATTTTATTATAACAAGAAAAAAGAAAAACAATCCTATTATGAACCTAAGATAAAATAGGTAAGATTTCATTTTATTCATACATATGTATATTTAATCATATTAAAAATTAATACTCTAGTAAAGTTAATCAATTTATAATAATACAAATAGGGCCCACGATTTAACGTAAGTTCTTGATTTTCATCTAGCGAGTCTGGGTATTCAATAATCGTAGATATTAACTCACAATTTTAGGGGCTTTAGCTTCTTTGATACCTGCTTCAAACTGCATATCTAAACCATGTGATACTACCTTGGTATTTTCATATACATCAAACTTAACTGCTTTACCCCATTTAATAGTTATGAAGTGGACACCTTTATTCTCATAAGGTTCTCCATTTAATAAGTGACAAGTAGCAGTCCAACGAGCTATTACAAGCGTGTTTGCTGGCCCACCTTTTACTTGAATGTCTGTCATTTCAAATTTAAGCTCGGGAAGTACAGTATTTACTCTTTTAAACCATCTTAACACAGATTCCTTATCATGACGAGTTCCACTTAAGCTATTATCTCCTGCAAAAGTATGTTCTAAAGTTATGTCTGAAATACCTGACATAATTTCCTCTGGACGGTGTTCCTCAATAGATTTGAAGTTACTTCTTACTAGTTTTTTTACATAATTGTGGTAGATGTTTATACCCTGTGTATTTCCTACTAATGCGAATGCAATTAGTACAATTGATAAAATTAATCCTTTCATGTTTGTTTGTTTTATTTTGATTTATAATTAATGATTATTAAAAAGACCTATTTTAAACTATTTCAGGGGATGTTTTCCTCACGCAGTGGCTATTTTGAAATTCATCATAGATTTTTTATTTTTGAAATACAATATAAGAGGATATGAAAATTCATACAAATATGCCTAAGGCTTTAAAGCCATTCTTTATT
>CALDSE010000040.1 GCA_937911175.1 uncultured Sediminibacterium sp. | reverse complement strand
CGCGCAGACAATAATTTACCAGACATGATTCGACAATTTGGAAATAGAATTCATTTCTTGCATTTGAGAAATACTAGAAGAAACGATAAGGGCGATTTTTTTGAAGACAATCATTTAGAAGGAGATGTAGATATGGTGGCGGTGATGGAAGAAATTGTTTTACTCATGCAGCAAAGAAAGCAAGGTATTCCTATGAGACCCGATCATGGGCATCAAATCTTAGATGATTTAAACAAGAAAACTAATCCTGGTTATTCGGCTATTGGTCGTTTAAAAGGCTTGGCAGAATTAAGAGGTTTGGAATTGGGTATTTTAAGAAATAATTTAAATAAGCAGTAAAAATTAATTGAATGGCTATTGCAAAAAATAATACTATTATCAACGATTCTTTTTTATTAGAATCTAAATTGGCTAATACTTTATATCATAGCTATTTAGCGCATTTGCCAATTATCGATTATCATAATCATTTATCACCCAAGGCTATTGCAAAAAATACATCTTACGATACCTTAACGGATATATGGCTAACAGGGGATCATTATAAATATAGGGCCATGCGTGCTTGGGGTGTACCAGAAAAATTTATTTCAGGCGCTGCCACTAAGGAGCAAAAGTTTTTGGCCTGGGCAGACTGTATGCCTAATACTTTACGCAATCCTCTTTTTCATTGGTCGCATATGGAACTTAAAAATTCTTTTGGGATTAATGAATATTTAAATAAAAATAATGCTTTAGCCATTTATAAAAATGCGAATAAGCAATTACAAAAGAAAGCCTTAAGCACCAGAGGTATTCTGGCTAGTTATAAAGTGGAATTAGTGGGCACCACCGATGACCCATGTGATAATTTGCAATACCATAAGTTATTGCAAAATGAAACATTGAAAATGCTTCCCAGCTTCAGGCCTGATCAAATTTTTAAAATTCAGGATAAGCAAGCCTTTATGCAATACCTGCAGCAATTAGAAAAAGCAGCCAATTGTAAAATAAAAACCATCGCCGATTTATTGAACGCCTTAGAGCAAAGAGTAAATTATTTTCATGAACATGGCTGCCGCATTGCCGACCATGGTTTAGCACAAATGCCCTCAAATTTAGTTTTAACGAAGTCATTAGAATTGGAGTTCACTCAATTTATTCAATCGAAAAAACTAGTTCAGTTCTCGGCGCCTGATAATTTTGTAGGCGTAGTTTTATTGGCTCTTTCTAAAATGTATTATAAGAAGGGTTGGGTGCAACAATTTCATTTAGGCCCTATTAGAAATAACAATACGCGATTACAAGAGAAATTAGGTTTTGATGCGGGTGCCGATTCCATTGGCGATTATACCCAAGCAAAAACCTTATCTCATTTTTTAAATACATTAGATACCAAAGGTCAGTTATGTAAAACCATTATATATAATTCGAATCCGGCCGATAACGAAGTATTTGCTACCCTCTGCGGTAATTTTAATGAAAGTGGTATTCGTGGCAAAGTACAGTTTGGTGCAGCTTGGTGGTTCTTAGATCAGAAAGAGGGTATTGAAAAACAAATCAATGCTATTTCAAATATGGGACTGATATCTACTTTCGTGGGTATGACTACCGATAGTAGAAGCATATTATCCTTTGCAAGACATGAATATTTTAGAAGGGTGATTTGTAATTTGTTTGCTAAGGAAATGATGACGGGGCTTTTACCCAATGATGAAAAATGGGTAGGGGCCATGCTTCAAAATATTGCTTATCATAATGCTAAATCCTATTTTAATTTATGAATTTAGCTAAGGTATTTTGTTTTGGAGAAATTTTATTGCATTATGCACCTCCGGTGAATAGTGACTTTATAGAAAGTCAAAATATGCCTTTTTATTTAGGTGGGGCTGAATTAAATGTAGCAAGCGCTTTAGCTAAATGGGATATACCTGTAAAATATGGAACAGCAATGCCTTCAAATTTTTTAACAGATACTATTATTAGTGATTTAGCTAAAAAAAATATTGATACATCGGCTATTCAATTTTCTGGTCATCGTATAGGCTGCTTTTACTTAGCAACAGGATTAGATATGAAAAGTGCAGGGGTAGTGTATGATAGAGATAATTCTTCCTTTGCCTCCATTCAAAAAGGAAGTATTGATTGGAAAGAAGTTTTAAAAGACGTGCATTGGTTTCATTTTTCTGCCATATCGGCGGCTCTAACACAAAATGCAACCGATGTTTGTGAAGAAGCACTAATAGCCGCTGCTGAATTGGGTATTCCAATTTCAGTGGACTTAAACTATAGAGCTAAATTATGGCAATATGGAAAAACACCTATTGAGGTCATGACTCGATTGGTAAAATACTGTACAGTCTTAATGGGTAATCTTTGGGCGGTAGAAGAAATGTTAGGAATAAATTCAACTATAAAGTCAAGTGAAGGGTTTTCATCTGCGGATTTAGAGCAAGCGGCCCATAAAAGTATCTTGGCATTGAAAGAGCAGTTTCCTTTGTTAAATACAATTGCCTATACTTTTAGATTAACAGACAGCTATTTTGGAATCATGTTTAATAAAAATAATTTCTATACTTCTTCAACTTATACAATGAATGAAGTGAAAAATATAGTAGGAACAGGTGATTGCTTTATGGCGGGACTTATATATGGTATACGACATCAGCATAGACCAGAAGAAATTATCAATTTTGCGGCTGCAGCAGCGGTAGGTAAATTATATGAATTAGGAGATGCTACCGAACAAAGCCTAGAACAAATTAAAAAAAGAATGCTATGATGACAGAAGAACAAATGAAAGCTTATGTAAAAAAGGTAAAATTATTACCTTTGTTTTATCATGATGATATTACTGTATGCAAAGAAATTGTCAAAGCGTTGTATGCAGCAGGCATTAGATGCATTGAATTTACCAATAGAGGGCCTAAGGCATTGGAGAATTTTAAATTATTATTAGCCCATAGAGCTTCAAATTATCCCGATTTAGTATTAGCCATTGGTACTATACAGCATCAAAAGGAGGCCGAGGCCTTCATAGACGCAGGGGCCGATTTTTTAATTAGTCCATTCTTTGATCAATCCATTGCCGATGTAGCTTATTTGCATAAAAAACTATGGATACCGGGTTGTATGACTTCCACTGAAATACATCAAGCGGAACTAGCGGGTTGTGATTTAATTAAATTATTTCCAGGCAATGTTCTAGGGCCAGGTTTTGTTACTGCCATTAAACCTTTATTTCCTAGTCTAAGTTTTTTAGTTACGGGAGGAGTTGATACTAGTAAAGAAAATTTAACTGCCTGGTTTAAAGCAGGCGTGGTAGGTGTAGGCATGGGTAGTAAATTAATGAGTGAGGAAGTATTGGCTTCTAAAAATTATGCTGCCATAGAAACGCAGACTGCGAAAGCATTGGCTATTATTGCCAGTTTAAATTAATTATTTATGAAAGCTGCAGTCATTGGGAAATATCGTTGGACTATTTGCGCGCTTTTATTTTTTGCAACAACTATCAATTATTTAGATAGGCAGGTATTGAGTTTATTAAAGCCTACGCTCGAAAAGCAATTTGACTGGAGCAATAGCGATTATGCTAATATTGCATCTGTTTTTCAATTTGTGTATGCACTAAGCATGTTATTTGCGGGAAGAATTGTAGATAAATTGGGAACCAAATGGGGCTATGCTTGGGCTATTATTATTTGGTCTTTTGCTGCCATCATACATGCTTTCGCTATTCCTATAGGAACTAGCATTGTAAACATATTAGGATGGGTGGGTGTTGCAGCCGTACCTGTTTCAATTGCAGGTTTTATGTTCTCAAGGGCATTACTGGGTTTTGGTGAGGCGGGTAATTTTCCTGCGGCCATAAAAACTACTGCTGAATATTTTCCAAAGAAAGAAAGGGCCTTTGCAACAGGTATATTTAATTCAGGAACCAATGTGGGTGCCATATTAGCTCCCTTATCTGTTCCTTGGATTGCCCTTCATTGGGGATGGGAAGCAGCCTTTATTATTATTGGAGCTATTGGATTTTTATGGTTGATTGCTTGGTTTATTTTTTATGAGATACCTGCAAAACAATCAAGACTTAGTGAAGCAGAAAAAGCCTTTATTAATAGTGATCATGAAGTGGAAGCCATTTTTGAAAAAGGCATAGAAACTAATAAAATTACATGGCTTACTTTATTAAAATATAAACAAACCTGGGCATTTGCGATTGGTAAATTTTTAACGGATGGAGTTTGGTGGTTCTTTTTATTTTGGTTGCCTAGTTATTTAAAAGACCAATATAGTATGGAGGGCACTCAAATTATATTGCCTTTGTCTGTATTATATAGTTTAACCATGATAGGAAGTATTGGTGGGGGATGGTTCCCTACTTATTTTATTAATAAAGGGGCCAAGCCATACGAAGGTAGAATGAAGGCCATGTTATTAATCGCCTTCATACCACTAGTTGTATTATTTGTTCAGCCCTTGGGATATTTAAGTTTTTGGGTTCCAGTTTTATTGATTGGTATAGGCGCTTCTGCACACCAAGCATGGTCGGCCAATATTTATACCACTGTTTCTGATATGTTTCCCAAGCGTTCCATTGCCACAGTCATTGGGATGGGCGGAATGGCAGGAGGTATGGGAGGCGTAGTGGTTTCTAAAATGGGGGGTTGGTTATTTGATGCCTATAAAGTACAAGGCATTCAAAAAGCGGTAAATGTAGCTGCTGAAAAAGGACTTACCGACTTTTTGCAAAAGACAAATGCATTAAATGTATTAGATGCCAATGGAATTCCCCTTAGAATTTCAGAAAAAGAATGGTCGCATTTATCTGATCAAACCATTCAATCTATTCAAAATATTAATCTTCAAAATTTTCAAGCGTTCTATGCTATTCAAAAACAAATTATACAAGAAGAAATGGCTGTTGCTTATGGGTATATGTTTGTTTTTTGTGCCATTGCTTATTTATTAGCATGGCGCATTATGAAATGGTTGGTTCCCAAAGAAAAATTAATTAACTTGCCTTAAGATATTTACTCATTGCAAATCAAGTATTATGAAAAAAATGTTGCTGCTATTTTTAGGTTTTACAATATTAAGTATGGAAAGCTTAGTTGCGCAAAATAACTCGGAAGATTTATTCAATGGTAAAAATCTTGCTGGGTGGATTCAATATAATGGCAAGGCAAAGTATACCGTTGAAAATGGGGAAATAGTAGGACGAACAGTGCCAGGGGAGCCCAATAGTTTTTTATCGACCGAAAAATTATACGGCGATTTTATTTTGGATTTAGACCTTAAAGTAAATGAACATATGAATTCGGGCATTCAGTTTAGATCTGAATTAAACGATGCCAATGATAAATGTACTGTCACAGATAAACATACACCTAATAGAGTACATGGTTATCAAATGGAAATTGACCCATCCCCAAGAGCTTGGAGTGGTGGTATATATGATGAAGCTAGAAGAGACTGGTTATACCCCCTAGAATACAATACCGCAGCTAAGACGGCTTTTAAAAATAACGCATGGAATCATTATAAAATAGAAGCCATTGGTAATAGTATAAGAACCTGGGTCAATGGTGTGGAGTGCGCTCATATCATTGATAATATGACTTTAAAAGGTTTTATTTCTTTGCAAGTACATCAAATTAATGATGCAAAAGATGCAGGGCAAGAAGTACGTTGGAAAAATATTAAAATTCAAACTACCAATTTAAAACCTACAGCACCTTCGAATTTATTTGTGGTGAATTTAATACCCAATACTATTTCAGAAGATGAAAAAAGAAATGGTGTTCGACTTTTATGGGATGGGGTAAGTTCCAAAGGATGGAGAGGGGCCAATAAAAATTATTTTCCTGAGAATGTATGGTATATTAAAGAAGGTGTTTTACATGTGAAAGGTTCAAATGGAGCGGAAGCTTCTAGTGGTGGTGATATTGTTACTGTGGATGAGTTTCATGCTTTTGATTTGCAATTTGAATTTCAAATGTCTGATACCGCTAATAGTGGTGTAAAATATTTTGTGACTGAAAAAGAAAATAATACTGGTTCTGCAATTGGTTTAGAGTATCAAATATTGGATGATGATAAACATCCCGATGCCTTACTAGGATCTATTGGCAATAGAACCAACGCCTCTTTATATGACTTGATACCTGCTTTAAGAATTGGTGCTGGTAGAAGAGAGAAATTACCTATAGGTGCTTGGAACAGAGGCCGCGTTATTGTTTTTCCTGATGGGAAAATTGAACATTGGATTAATGGTTGGAAAGTAGTAGAATATCAAAGAGGTACCCAATATTTTTATGCGTTAGTAGCTAAAAGTAAGTATGTAGTGTGGCCAAATTTTGGAATGGCTGAAAAAGGGCATATCTTATTGCAAGAACATGGTACCCATGTAGCTTTTAGAAGTATTAAAATAAAAGAATTATAAACTTTGAAAAATTAAAGAATTATAAATTATGAAAAACTCAAGAAGAAATTTTATCAAAACAACAGCCAAGGCTACTGCAGCTACTTATGCAGCTACCCTAGGTTTTTCAGCGAAAAGCTATGCCAATATAATAGGTGCTAATGATAGAGTAAGACTAGGCGTGGTAGGCTATTCCGATAGGTTTAGACAATCGCATTTACCTTGTTTTTTAAATCATTCTAAAGAATTGAATTTTGATATAGTAGCAGTTTCAGATATATGGAAAATAAGAAGAGAGGAAGGAAAAAATTTATTAGAAAAAACAATGGGTCATACCATTAGAGCAGCGCGTAACAATGAAGAATTATATGCAGGCAAAGATATGGATGGTGTATTTATTAGCACTGCCGATTTTCAACATGCCATTCATGCTACAGAAGCAGTGAAAGCGGGTATGGATGTTTACTGTGAAAAACCTTTTGCAGAAACGATGGAAGACAATAGAATGGCTTTAAAAACTATTAAAGCCTCTGATCGTATTGTGCAAATTGGTTCACAAAGAAGAAGTGGCCCTAATTATAAAGCCGCTGCCGACTTTATTCAATCAGGAAAGTTTGGACCTATTACCATGGTAGAATTAACTTGGAATGTAAACCAACCTGGCCGTTGGAGAAGACCAGACTTAGTGGCTAAATGTAAAGAAGAGGATTTAGATTGGAACCGCTATTTATTAAATCGTCCTTACGAAAATTTTGATCCAAGAAAATATTTAGAGTATAGATTGTTCTGGCCTTATTCTTCTGGTATGCCAGGACAATGGATGAGTCATCAAATTGATACAGTGAATTGGTTCAGTCAATTACCACATCCTCGCAGTGTAACGGCGAATGGAGGAATTTATGCTTGGAAAGATGGTAGAAAAAATTGGGATACTACAACTGCTGTATTTGATTATGGCCCCTTAGATGATATGTCAAAAGGTTTTCAAGTGGTGTTTATGTCGCGTATGCATAATGGAGATGAAAACCCTTCAGAAATTTATTATGCCAATGGAGGAGAGTTGAATTTAGTAACCAATATGGTTTCTCCTAATGGTGGTTTACAAGCTGCACCTGCATCAGCTATGAAAATGCAACCTAATTTATTAGAGAAGTATAATTTATCTGACAATACAGCAAAGGTAGTGGCCTCTGCCAATACAGGGGGAGATATGCTCACTTCTGCGCATGTGCGTAATTGGATGGAATGTATAAGATCAAGAAAACAGCCCAATGCACCTGTGGAAGCTGGCTATGAACATTCTATTGCCACTATTATGACCAACGCGGCCTGCCATACAGGAGCGAAAGTAACCTTCGATGAAAAAACGCAAGAGGTAATGGCGAACGGAAAAGTATTTAAGTATTAATTTTTAAGTATTAATCTACTTTATACATTTTCTCGTAATATTCTTCGGCCATTCTATTACTATCAAATTGGAAGCGAACATCCTTCATTCCATTTTGTGTAATCTGACGCCAAGTATCCTTGTTGTCATAATACATAGGAATAATTTGTTGTTCTAGTATTTTATAGAGTTCATCTAAATCGTAGTCGTCTTGTTGTTGAGTGCTCATGTTGGCATAATCGGCCTTAGGAATCACAAACCCATTATTACCATGATTAATAAATTCTGGTATCCATCCATCGTCGGTAGAGAAATTAATGGCACCATTCATAGCAGCGGTCATTCCACTTGTTCCAGAGGCTTCTCTAGGTACACGAGGGTTATTTAACCAAACATCTGAAGCCTGTTTCATTCTCTTGCTTAGTCCTAATTCATAACCAATTAATACGGCTACATTATTATAGTTTTTACTTAAGTGTACTAAATTATTGAATTGAGAAATAGCAGGGTGATCCACTGGATAAGGTTTACCTGCAAAAATTATTTGCACTGGATATTTTGCATTAGCAAGTAGTTTTTCAAAACGATTTAAATCCCATGATATGAAATCGGCTCTTTTGTAACCAGCAAAACGTCTTGCCCAAACAATGGTTAATACATTGGGGTCAAATAGTTTTCCTGTTTGATCAGCTACTATTTCAAAAGCACGTTTTTTCAAATACATTTTACGATCATCAAATCCTGCTTCATCTTGATTTTCTGCAAAACGGTATAATTGTTTATCGGCCCAGTAGCGCCAGTTTTGTGCATTGGTAATATGTGTGATAGGGCAGATGCCATCATACTTACTCCATAATTCTCTACTCACATGTCCATGTAATTCAGAAACCCCATTGGCCTTTCTTGCAAAACGAAGGGCTGCTAAAGAGTGGTTGAACTGGTCATCTTCAATACCTGTCAATTTTCTTACTTCATCCATGCTTAATCCACAGAAATAACCCATCTTAAGACATAAATAAATATCGTGTTTTTCATTACCTGCTTCTTCCGGAGTATGTGTGGTGAATACTAAGCGTTTTTTAACTTCAGCTAGCGATTTATATTTATTCAATAAATAAAAGGCTGCAGAAAAACCATGCGCCTCATTTAAATGATATACTTCAGGGTTAAAATTTAATTCATCAATTAATTTAGCACCCCCCACGCCTAATAAAATAAACTGAGCCACCTTGGTAGCAACATTGGCATCATATAAACGGTGGGTGATGGTTTGAGAAACATAGTCGTTCTCGGGTAAATCGGTACTTAATAAAAATAGGGGTGCACTGCAAAAAGTATTTGGGGCTAAATAAAAAGCCTTTACCCATACTGGATGGTCATGAATAAGCACCTGATATTTAATGCCTGTGTCTTCTAGGAAAGAATATATTTTTTCCATAAAAGTTACTTGCAAAGTTTGGTCTTGATTTCTGGCTTGATCATAATAACCATACTTCCACAATATGCCTACACCAATTAAATTTTGGTTTAATTCAAAAGCACTTCTTAAATGGGAGCCTGCTAAAAAACCTAGGCCACCACTATATATTTTTAAGGGTTGATGAATGGCAAATTCCATAGAAAAATAAGCTGCCTTTTTCTTGAATTGATCATTGATAGCATAAGGCACTTGATAATTTCTAAAACTCATACAAACGGGTTTGGTTATTTGACTGCAATATAATGGTATTTAAAGAAAATGTAATTTTTACACATTAAACTGTGGATAAGAAACTTTTCTGGGCCTAGATTGTGGATTATTTCTTCTTCTTTGGCTTTCTTTTTTTGTCATAGCTATCATTAAAATAGCAGGTCATATTGCGATGATTACCGCAATTGCCGTCTTCTTTAATACTAATGACATTGCCTTGTATGGTAAAATGTATAATACAAGGATCGCCTTTTTCTGTGTAAGTGGCTTTATTTTTTGTAAAGTTTAATAGGCCTTTTAATTCTCCGACGCAATTACCCTCTTTCTTTTCAAAATGTAAAAAGAATTGATATTTACCAGCGGTAGAGTAGTCTCTAATGGAAATGAAATTTTTAGCATCTCTAGCATAGTCACCACTAAAAGTATAATTCATGGGCATACTGTCAAGTGGGTTGAGTACTTTTTTAGTTTCTGGCTTTTTATTGCTATCAAAATAAATTAATCTAAAACTTTTATCGGTATAGGCCCATCCTTTCTTTTCGTATGTAAGGGAATTGTCCTCTGCCAATTTATTTTCTTCTACTAAAAAAGAGGGTTCTCTATTAATATTTAAGTTCTTGCCATACATTTTTGAATTGGCATTTCCTTCATTGAATTCTGTAATGACTTTATAATCTAAGAAATCATTTTTCTTACTAAAAACCACAACGGCTATTTCTTGTTTTTTAGGATGGCTTACATTTAACAACAAATAATATTCTTCTTCTTTTTCAATTCTTATAATTGGGTGCAGGGAAGCTTTTTTATCTTTTATAGCTATGATATTTTCAACCACTGAATCTGGAACAAACTGAGCCAATGCCTTTCGGCCAATGACTAAGGTATCGGTATATCGTTTCAAATTAGAATCGGAAATAGAAAGGGGTAAACTCGCCGCTTTAAATACTTTATTAAAGTCGTTTATTGTTAAGGGCGTATTGCCTGTGAAATCTGGTTTTTTTTCAGCGCAAGCTAAAATCAAACAGCAAAGCAAAATATAGTAACCAATACGCATTTCGTAGTTTTTTGCTAAAATAGACTATCAAACTGAGTTAGGCAAAAGCTTTTATCATTAAATTTACATTACTAAGGCTATAGGTCTTTAAGCCTCCATGAAGGGGTAAATTAGAAATAGGGTACAATAGATATAGCTTTCCAATAGAGGATACAATAATTATGAGAGAAAAGTCATTAGATAACCTGCACGAATCGGTTCCTGTCCAAAATAAGGGCGGGTGGCGCAAGTTTATGGCTTTTGTGGGGCCTGCCTATTTGGTGAGTGTGGGTTATATGGATCCGGGTAATTGGGCCACCGATTTACAAGGAGGTGCCAAATTTGGCTACCAATTAATCTGGGTATTATTACTTAGTAATCTCATGGCCATTTTATTACAAAGTTTAAGTGCAAGACTAGGTATTGTGCGTAGGTTAGATTTAGCACAAGCTAATAGAGAAACCTATCCGCCTTTTATAAATTTCATTTTATATATATTAGCAGAATTGGCTATTGCCGCTACCGATTTAGCAGAAGTATTAGGAATGGCTATTGGTATTAAATTATTAACAGGTATGCCATTAATGTATGGCACAATGATTACTGTTTTTGACACTTTTCTATTTTTATTTTTACAACGCTTTGGCATTCGTAAAATGGAGGCCTTTATATTAGTTCTAGTAGCCACCATTGGATTTAGCTTTCTAATACAAATGTTTATAGCCAAACCCGATTTATCCTATGCAATCAAGGGGTTTATTCCATCAAAATTATCACCAGAAGCTTTGTATATAGCAGTAGGTATTATTGGGGCTACGGTCATGCCTCATAATTTATACTTGCATTCGGCCTTAGTACAAACTAGAAAAATTGATCGAACTAGTAAGGGTATTCGAAAGTCTATCTTATATAATTTTATTGACAGTGCAATTGCCTTAAATGCTGCTTTTTTTGTAAATGCATCCATTTTAATTTTAGCGGCCACCGCCTTTTTTTCTACAGGTAATACACAGGTAGCTAGAATTGAAGAAGCGCATTCTATGTTAGCCCCTTTATTGGGTTCTGAATTAGCGCCCATTTTATTTGCCATTGCTTTAATTGCTGCCGGCCAGAGCTCAACAGTGACGGGCACTTTGGCGGGTCAAATTGTAATGGAAGGCTATTTGAAATTAAGATTGAACCCTTGGATAAGAAGATTACTAACCAGACTTATTGCCATTATCCCCGCCGTTTTAGTGATAGGTATTATGGGAGAAGAACATGTTGATGAGCTCTTAGTATTTAGCCAAGTTATTTTAAGCTTACAATTAGGCTTCGCCGTTATTCCGCTGATACATTTTGTAAGTGATAAAACTACCATGGGTGAATTTGTCATTCATTGGAAAGTGAAAACGATGGCATGGATAGTGGCAAGTATTTTAGTATTTCTAAATGGTAATTTAGTAGTTGGTTTTGTAACTAGTTTTTATAATGGATCAGGAAATGGCTTCGTGAAATTATTATTAATAGTGTTGGTGCTTTTATTTTTAGCCTTACTTATTTATATTGTTGTATTTCCTATTTTTCTAAAAAGACATCATGAGAAGGTAGAAGAGGGTTTTCATGGTGAGATGATTGAATTAGATTGGTCACAGGAGGCACCAGTGAATAAAATTGCCATTGCAGTAGATTTTTCTGTAGCCGATGCAAAGCTTATTAAAACCGCTATTCAACATGCGCATGAGGCCACTGAATTTATTTTTATTCATGTGGTGGAAAGTGCGACGGCTAAATATTTACAAGAATCAAGTGATGATATTGAAACCAGAAAAGACCAAGCAAGGCTTGATACCTATGCCAATGCATTAGCATTGAAGGGCTATAAAGTCACTACTTATTTAGGATATGAAAATAGAGTGAAAGAAATTGTGAATATTGTAAATAGCTATGAGGCTAAGTTACTGGTAATGGGAGGGCATCGCCATCAAGGTTGGAAGGACTATATCTTTGGAGAAACCATTGAATCCGTAAGGCATAAAGTGAAGATTCCAGTACTTATTGTTAATATATAATAGGCTTTTTTTAAAGCTAGTTTTTGTACATTTACAGACAAAATTTATACACTATGGGACAGAAAATTAAAGTAGCCAATCCGGTAGTAGAATTGGATGGTGATGAAATGACCAGAATTATTTGGAAATTTATTAAAGACAAATTAATACTTCCTTATTTAGAGATTGATATTAAGTATTATGATTTAGGTATGGAATACCGCGACGAAACCAACGATCAAGTAACAGTGGATGCAGCCAATGCCATTAAGCAATATGGAGTAGGTATTAAATGCGCAACTATTACACCTGATGAGCAAAGAGTAGAAGAGTTTAAATTAAAACAAATGTGGAAGAGCCCCAATGGGACTATTCGTAATATATTAGATGGTACTGTTTTTAGAGAACCCATTGTTTGTAATAATGTACCTCGTTTAGTGCCAAATTGGACGGCGCCCATTTGTATTGGTCGTCATGCTTTTGGAGATCAATACCGTGCCACCGATTTTGTAACCAAAGGAAAAGGAAAATTAACTATTAAGTTTGAAGGAGAAGATGGTACCAAGCAAGAATTTGAAGTATTTAATTTCAAAGGTGATGGCGTTGCATTGGCTATGTACAATACCGATGAAAGTATTTATGGTTTTGCCCGTGCTTGTTTTAACCAAGCCTTAGCAAAAAAATGGCCTTTGTATTTATCTACTAAGAATACCATCTTGAAAAAATATGATGGCCGTTTCAAAGATATTTTTGAAGAGGTATATCAAAATGAATTTAAAGCAAAATATGCCGATGCGGGGATTACGTATGAGCACCGTTTAATTGATGATATGGTGGCTTCTGCTTTAAAGTGGAATGGTAATTTTGTTTGGGCTTGTAAGAATTACGATGGAGATGTTCAATCAGATACAGTGGCACAAGGTTTTGGTTCTTTAGGTTTAATGACTTCTACTTTAATTACACCCGATGGTAAAGTGATGGAAGCAGAAGCAGCACACGGTACGGTAACACGCCATTTCCGTGAGCACCAAAAAGGAAATAGAACTTCTACCAATCCTATTGCATCTATTTTTGCATGGACAAGAGGTTTAGAATTCCGTGGTCAATTGGATAATAACCAAGAGTTGATTCGTTTCTCTAAAGCTTTAGAAGAAGTTTGTGTGGAAACAGTGGAGTCTGGTATTATGACCAAGGATTTAGCCGTATGTGTGCATGGGAATAAAGTAAAACATGGCGACCACTATGTATACACAGAAGAATTCTTAGATGCACTTGACTCTAATTTGCAAAAGAAATTGGCTAAATAATTAAGAAATAAATTTAGAAATAATACAAATTCTTTCCTCGCTCTGCGCAGTGCTCGAAAGCTCGTCTAGCATTAGTATTATTGTCTAAATTAAACATATAAAAAAGCCCGGTAGTTA
>CALDSE010000039.1 GCA_937911175.1 uncultured Sediminibacterium sp. | reverse complement strand
AATACCTCGTTATCACGCACGTTCATACGCTCACGAATAGTACGCGCCATACGCGCTAAACCTACACCGAACTGAGCATACAACTGCTCTCCTACTGTACGCACACGACGATTGCTTAAATGATCAATGTCGTCAATCTCTGCTTTCGCATTGGTTAAACGCACTAAATATTTAACAATCTCAATAATATCGTTCTTCGTTAATACTTTTTTCTCTTGTGTTAAATCATGACCTAATTTCTTGTTGATCTTGTAACGACCTACTTCTCCTAAATCGTAGCGTTTGTCAGAGAAGAATAATTTGTCAATGATTCCACGCGCCGTTTCATTATCTGGGGCATCTGCTCCACGTAATTGACGGTAAATATGTTGAACCGCTTCTAACTCTGAGTTAGAAGTATCTTTGTTTAAAGTATTGTAGATGATAGCATAATCTCCACCCACGTCTTCTTTTTGGATAAATACACTCTTCGCACCCATTTCAACGATAAGGTTTACCGCATCTTGGTCTAAAACTGTATCACGCTCCAAAACGATTTCGTTACGCTCGATACTTACCACCTCACCTGTGTCCTCATCTACGAAATCTTCTACCCATGTTCTTAAAACACGCGCAGCTAATTTGCGTCCGATTTGATTACCTAAAGTTTTTTTATCTGCTTTTACTTCATCCGCCATTCCGAATAATTCCAAAATGTCTTTATCGGTTTCAAAACCAATTGAACGAAGTAAAGTGGTTACAGGGAATTTTTTCTTACGATCGATATACGCGAACATGACGTTGTTGATATCGGTAGCAAATTCCATCCATGCTCCTTTGAAAGGAATGACACGAGCAGAATATATTTTTGTTCCGTTAGGATGTGTTGATTGACCAAAGAATACACCTGGTGAACGGTGTAATTGAGAAACTACTACACGCTCAGCTCCGTTAATAACGAATGTACCTCTTGGTGTCATGTAAGGAATGTTTCCTAAGAATACATCTTGCACGATTGTCTGAAAGTCAACGTGCTCCTCATCGTTACAACTTAAACGCAATTTTGCTTTTAAAGGCACAGCGTAAGTTAAACCACGTTCCATACACTCATCAATGGTGTAGCGTGGTGGATCGATAAAATAATCCAAGAATTCTAAGACGAAAATGTTACGTGTATCTGTGATAGGAAAATTTTCCTTAAACACACGGAACAATCCTTCCACATTTCTGCGATCAGGTGTTGTTTCTAACTGAAAGAATTCTTTGAAAGATTCTAACTGAATGTCAAGTAAGTCTGGTGCTTCGGCAACGTGTTTAATTTTACCAAAGTTGACTCTGTTGTTCAAGTTTGTTGTAGACATACGGTATAAACCAGGTTTTATTGAAGTATAATTTTTGGTAGAATATTCTCAAGTATAAAAAAGAATAAAAACTATTTGTCGCCAAACAGTTAGTACACTAGACTATACGCCCAAAATAAAGGATTGCAAAGTTAAGCAAATGAGAGGACTTTTAAAAACAAATTTTATACCAAAAGCATTGATTTTGAGGATTTTTTGAGAAAAAATGCCAAAATAAGCAATTCTGTCATATTTAATTTATTTATATTTGTATTTATTTGCTATATAATATATTAAAATATATATAAATTATTATATATAACACCCCTATTTTACCCTCTTTGGCGAATCTTAGGCTTTTTTTAACAAGAGGGCAGCTTAAAAAATCATTAGAATTTTTATTCAAGCCTTACATTTTCAAAAATAAGGCTTGAATAAAAAAGTCCCGACTCGAATTATCGAGCCGGGACTATATTTTTAGGACCTAAGTCGAGTAAATTACTTTACTTCAACCTCAGCACCCGCTTCTTTTAATTTACCAGCGACTTCATCAGCTTCTGCTCTAGAAACGCCTTCTTTAACTGCTTTAGGAGCGCCATCTACTAAATCTTTAGCTTCTTTCAAGCCAAGACCTGTTAAATCTTTAACGATTTTAACTACGTTCAATTTGCTTGCACCTGCACTAGTTAAGATTACATCAAAAGCTGTTTTTTCAGCTGCTGCTTCAGCACCTCCACCACCTGCTACTGCTACTGCTGCAGCTGCTGCTGGTTCGATACCGTAATCTGCTTTTAATACATCTGCTAACTCTTGAACTTCTTTCACTGTTAAGCCTACTAATTGTTCGGCTATTTTTTTTACGTCTGCCATGTTGTTTCAATTTTTTCCGCTTTCAAAGCAAATGCTCCAGCGGAAGGTTTAAAAAAATTATTATAACAATATAAAAACAGAAACTCATTCGAGTCTTCTGTGATTAAAATTTTTGGGGAAGCTTACGCTTCCGGAGTTGCTTCTGCCGCTGGCGCTTCTGGAGCCGCTTCAACTGCTGCAGGGGCCTCTGCTACTGCTACTTCAACCGCCGCTGCTACTACTTCCGATTCAGATTTAGTAGAACCGTTTTCTGCATGGTTTAATAATGCAGCAATAACACGCTTAGCTGGAGATTGTAACAATCCAATAACCTCACCAATCAATTCATTCTTCGTCTTGATTTTAGTTAAGGCTACTAAAGAGTTGTCTCCTAAGAAAATATCTCCGTTGATGAAGGCTGCTTTTAAAGTAGGTCTGTCACCTGCGTTTGCTTTTCTGAATGCACTAATAATTACAGCTGGATCTTTTGGATTTTCTGCAAACATTAAGGCAGTTACATTGTTTAATGAATCAAACAAGCCTGCATACTTTTCGCTGTCCAAACTTTCTAATGCTTTACGGATTAAAGTGTTTTTAGCCACTTTAACTTCTACTTGCTTATTAAAACAAGTACGACGTAAATTAGAAATTTGTTCTACGCTCAAAGATTCTGTGTCTGTGATATAGAAGTTATTATATTGAGAGAACTTTTCTTTTAAAAGTACAATCACTTCATTTTTTTGATCTTTGGTCATAACTAATTTTATTTTGTTACCCGGGTCATATCCTTGCGGATCACCAGGATTAGTTCATTAATGATTTTGTTTCCAACGAAATGCCTGGACTCATTGAAGAGGCCATGCTTACTCCTTTCAAATAAGTTCCTTTTGAAGAAGAAGGTTTCAATTTGATGATTGCATTTAATAACTCAGAACTATTTTCTGCAATTTTATCTGCAGAAAAAGATACACGACCTATTGAAGCATGCACAATACCTGCTTTGTCAACTTTGAAAGCGATCTTACCGCCTTTTACTTCGTTCACTGCAGCAGCTACATCGTTTGTAACCGTTCCTGTTTTAGGATTTGGCATTAAGTTACGAGGTCCTAGAACCTTACCTAATTTACCAATCTTTGGCATTACTGAAGGTGTTGCGATAATTACATCTACATCAACCCAACCGCCTTCAATTTTTGTTACAAACTCATCTAATCCAACATAATCAGCACCGGCTTCACGCGCAGCAGCTTCTTTATCTGGAGTACATAATACCAATACTTTTTTAGTACGACCTGTTCCGTGTGGAAGAGATACTGTTCCGCGCACTTGTTGATCGGCTTTCTTAGGATCTACTCCTAAACGAATGTGTAAATCAACAGAGCTATCGAATTTTGTACAATTAATTTCTTTTACAAGTGTAGAAGCATCTTTAAGGGAATAAAATTTATTTTTATCCACCTTCGCTACCGCAACTTTTCTTTTTTTAGTCAATGACATTGTTCATTAATATTTGTGGTGAATAAAATTTAGTTTTCCCAAGGTGCTTTACCGTCAACAGTAATACCCATTGAACGAGCAGTTCCAGCAACCATACTCATTGCAGAATTTAAAGTGAAGGCGTTTAAGTCTTCCATTTTATCTTTTGCAATAACTTCAACCTGTGCCCAAGTGACTTTACCCACTTTATCACGGTTACTTTCTTTAGAACCTTTTTGAATTTTCGCAGCTTCCATTAATTGAACAGGAGCTGGTGCAGTTTTGATAACAAAGTCAAATGATTTGTCGGTATACACTGTAATTAATACAGGAACGACTTTACCTTGTTTGTCTTGAGTTCTTGCATTGAATTGCTTACAGAACTCCATGATGTTTACCCCTTTAGAACCTAGGGCTGGACCTACTGGAGGTGCTGGATTGGCTTGACCGCCTTTAACCTGCAGCTTCACATAGCCAGAGATTTCTTTTGCCATTTTTTATGTTTTTTTTTGGTTAAGCGTACCTACATTATGCAGATACTCCCAAATACCCACAGTTCGAAAACTGTAAATTGGAGGGCGAAAGTACGAGATTCTTGGCATTTGACCAAAAAAAATCCCTCCCCGATTGCTCGAGAAGGGACTTTTTTTACCTTTTTCCTTCTAACTCAGTTTTTCTACCTGCATGAAACTTAGTTCCACTGGAGTAGATCGACCGAATATTTTTACGGTCACTTTCAATTTCTTCTTTTCTTCATTCACCTCTTCTATGACACCATTAAAGTCATTGAAAGGTCCCTCAATTATTTTAACTGTTTCACCCAAAATGAATGGCTCGCTGATAGAACCACCTAAGTCGTTCATCTCATCTACCTTACCTAACATTTTGTTTACTTCAGATTTTCTTAAACAGATAATATTTCCTTTTGACCCTTTACCATCGGTCAAAAAATGCATTACATTACTAACATTACTAATAGACATTACGATATCATCCGGTAAACGCCCACCGTTGTTGGTATCAACCACTTCCATCATTACATAACCAGGAAAATAGTTTTTTTCGCGCATTACTTTTTTACCGTTTTGCACTTTATATACTTTCTCCATTGGTAAAAAAACTTGCTTAATAATGTTCGTCCAATTATTTCTAACAATGTCTTTATCCAGGTATTCTTTAATCTTTTTTTCTTTACCACTTACTACACGAAGCACGTACCACTTTGTCTCTAAAGCAGCAGCCACAGGTGTTGTAGGCGTATCGACCGTATTTAAAACTTCTGTTTCCATCTTACTTAAATAATGAGTATATCAACTTTAATAATTGGTTGCTTGAAAAATCCATCACCCAAACTATAGCAGTAATGATAATGGTTGCCACCAAAACTATCACTGTGCTTTGTTGTAAATTAGCCCATGTAGGCCAAGTTACTTTCTCTTGCAACTCGATGTAGCTTTCCTTAAAATAATTAGCAATCTTGTTCATTCTTTTCTTTTTTGTTGATCAAATTTTCTTAGCACGGGCACTAGGATTCGAACCCAGATCAAAGGTTTTGGAGACCCGTATGCTACCGTTGCACTATGCCCGTATGAACCAAAAGTCTCTGGTCCTAGCTTACGCTAAAGCCAAAGACTTTCAATTTATATATTTAGTTAAATTACTTAATAATCTCAGTAACTTGACCAGCTCCTACAGTTCTTCCACCCTCACGGATAGCGAACTTAAGACCTTTTTCCATTGCGATAGGTTGGATCAACTTTACAGTGATGCTAACGTTATCACCTGGCATTACCATCTCAGTTCCTTCTGGTAAAGAACACTCTCCAGTTACATCCGTTGTACGGAAGTAGAATTGAGGACGATATTTATTAAAGAATGGAGTATGACGTCCACCTTCTTCTTTTGATAATACATAAACTTCAGCTTTGAAGTCTGTGTGTGGAGTGATTGTCTTAGGTGCACAAATTACCATACCACGACGGATATCTTTTTTCTCAATACCACGTAATAATAAACCTGCGTTATCACCAGCTTGACCTTGATCCAATAATTTTTTAAACATCTCAACACCTGTAACGGTTGAGCTCATTGGAGCATCCATCAAACCTACGATTTCAACTGCTTCACCTACTTTAACAATACCACGCTCGATACGACCTGTAGCAACTGTTCCACGACCAGTGATCGAGAAAACGTCCTCTACAGACATCAAGAATGGTTGATCGATAGGACGAGGAGGCAAAGGAATATATGTATCTACAGCATTCATTAATTCTGTAACTGCACCTAACCATTTTGGATCTCCAGACAATGCACCTGTAGCAGAACCACGGATGATTGGAGTTTTTTCACCATCAAATCCATAAGAAGTTAATAAATCACGAACTTCCATTTCAACTAAGTCTAATAATTCAGGATCATCAACTAAGTCAACTTTGTTCATGAATACTACGATTTGAGGAACACCTACTTGACGAGCCAATAAGATATGCTCTTTCGTTTGTGGCATAGGACCATCTGTAGCCGCAACTACAAGAATAGCACCATCCATCTGTGCAGCACCAGTGATCATGTTTTTAACATAATCGGCGTGACCTGGACAGTCAACGTGCGCATAGTGACGACTATCAGTTTGATATTCTACGTGTGCTGTGTTGATAGTGATACCACGCTCTTTCTCTTCGGGTGCACCGTCAATTTCATCGTAGTTTTTCTTTGTTGCTAACCCTCTTTTAGATAATACATCTGTGATGGCAGCAGTTAATGTTGTTTTACCATGGTCAACGTGGCCAATAGTTCCAACGTTTACGTGGGGTTTCTCCCTCTTAAAGGTCTCTTTAGACATCTTTATTTGTTTTTATGTTATTTTTATAATTGCCGTTAATAGACCACCGAGTCCATCAACCATAGCTTTCAAAATTAAAACAACCAACTCAATCCACCTAGTTCTATTCACTATTTCTTACACTTCAGCTCTTTTTCACGCTTTTTACTAGTTTTTGAGCCGTTGATGAGAATTGAACTCACGACCTCTTCCTTACCAAGGAAGTGCTCTACCACTGAGCCACAACGGCAATAATCTAACCGGCTTCCATTGTTCCCATCAACAAACCAATTGGAGCGGGAGACCAGGCTCGAACTGGCCACCTATAGCTTGGAAGGCTATCGCTCTACCAAATGAGCTACTCCCGCAATTTAAATCCTTTAAAGAACTGTTCTTCCATCAACCCTTCGCGCATGCAGTAAGGCCTGCAAGTTACAAAAAAATTGGTGGGCAGAGTAGGGTTCGAACCTACGTACTCGTGAGAGAACAGATTTACAGTCTGTCGCCTTTAACCACTCGGCCATCTGCCCCTAATTTAACTGAGCCGGAAATGGGACTCGAACCCGCGACCTGCTGATTACAAATCAGCTGCTCTACCAACTGAGCTATTCCGGCAAGACATAAAAGAACTATCCCAATTTTTGGGATGGCAAAGGTAATGGAATTCTTTATTTATCAAAATTTTAGGGCAGTTTTTATCTTGAAAATCAAGGTAAAAATCAAAATAAGCTCCAATTCATGCCTCCAAATAGAAAAAACATGGAAATAAGGGAATAAAAAATGCCCACTCTCTTGTTAAAAACAAAAACAGTGGGCAGTATTATGTTTGATTGAAAATCTTTTATTTTTTATGCAGTTAAGCGCTCTTTTTTCTTTTTAAGTTGATTGGTGATGGAATCAAAAGCTCGATCGAAGGATGTTTGAAAAGTTTTAGCAGTGGCTTTGACAAAACAATCCTGTTTAGGAATATGAATTTTGATCTCTACTACTTTGTCTTTGATGGCATGTGCCATACTTTCCATTTTTAAAAAGACTTCTACCTTGGTAATTCGAGCATGGAAACTGACCAGCTTGTCTAATTTTTTGTGAACGAAGTCTAATAGTTTTTGGTCTGCATCAAAGTGCACTGTCTGAATGTTGATGTTCATACAATTAAATTTAAAGGATAATAAAATATAAAGAACTGACCAGGCAATAACATCACTTACACCTGCCTTAGTAAGTTACCACAATTTGCAATGAATTACAAGAATAAAAATGATTTAAGAAAACTTTATGATTAGATATGATATCAATCATTATTTAGCAAAGCGATAGCTGATAAAGCTTAGGCCTTAGGGTGTGTTTTAGCAAAAACTTCCTTTAATTTTTCAATGGTATTGTGCGTGTATACCTGCGTAGCCGCCAAACTACTGTGGCCTAGCAATTCCTTGACTGCATTGAGATCGGCGCCATTATTCATTAAATGTGTAGCAAAGCTATGTCTTAGCACGTGCGGGCTTTTCTTTTGCAAAGTAGTTACCTGGGATAAATAAAATTTAACAAAAGTATACACCGCCTTGGGCTGTAAAGTCTTTCCTTTTTCAGTAACAAATAGTGAAGGATTGCCTAATGCTTCTTTTGGTTTTTGAGCAATGTATTTTTTTAATTCAATGGCTAATTCTGGACTAATGGGAAGCATTCTTTCTTTATTCCCTTTTCCTAAAACTTTTATAATTCTTTTAGAAAGGTCTAATTGATTTTCTTTACAACCAATGAGTTCACTTAAACGCATACCGGTTGCATAAAAAAGTTGTATGACCATTTTTTCGGTATACCCCTTCCACCCTTCTGCAAAAGATAAATTAACAAATAATTGCTCCATATCATTTTCTGCAACAAAGGCCGGAAGTCGCTTACTTATTTTAGGGCTTATTACTGTCTCCATGGGGCTTTTGGTAATTTTGCCTTGCTGGATTTGATATTTGTAAAACGATTTTAAAGAAGATATTTTTCGATTCAAGGTTTTACCCGTCATTTCCTCTTCTTTCATACCCGCCAACCAAGAACGCACCATGGTACCCGTAATTTGATCAAAGCTCAATCCTTCAAACTGTGTTTCCACAAAATCAAAGAACTGAATAAGGTCATTGGAATAGGCCGTGATGGTATGCAAGGAATAACGCTTCTCGAATTGGAGATAAGCCAGAAAGGCGTTTAAAGGCGTATAGCGTGTTTGAATAGTCATTGCCTTATAAAGGTAAGGCATGTAGGGGGAATCTGAAAGACGCTGAAACTAAAAGTATTAGAAACAAAAAGCCCAAACAAGGCGAACCTAGCTTGGGCTTTAATATCATTAGAGAAAAACAAAGGACTATCCCTCTATTTTTCCGCTGAAAATTTGTTGCTTATAGACAGCTTTCAACACTTCGAAACGACGTTTAACCGATGGTTTCACAAATGCTTGACGTGCACGTAAGTTTAATAAAGTCTTGCTTTTTTCAAACTTCTTTTTGTACTTTTTTAACGCTTTGTCAATGTTCTCGCAGTCTTTTGAATCAATTATTAACATAATATATATACCTCCTCAGGTGTTTTAAAAAAAATAATATTTAAATTTTTAGCCTTTATATTTTGTTAAAGGCGTAAAAATTGGAAGGCAAAGATAGGATTCCTTTTGAAAATACCAAATTTACTAGAGGTTTTTATCGTCTATCCCCCTACCTTTCAAGGCTCCGGAGATGGCAGAATCCATCACTCTTTCCGCAAAAGGGCGCGTAAGGTCGTTTAAAGCCTCGGTTTTCTCCTGAATCAGGTTCTTATCGGCCATTGTAATGGCAAGTTGTAAGGCCTGCATGGCATTCGCCGTGGCGGTCATCTCCTCCTTGGATAATAAGGCCACATTTTTCATCATGAACTTCTCTGTAACTGAAAGCATTTGCTCTGCCTCCGTACTGGCTTCAACTAGTGCACGCTTGGCAATATCTTCTTTGGCATGGGTTAAACTTTCTAATAATCTTTGTTCTACTTCTTCATCGGTCAAACCATATTGGGGTTTGATATCAATACTTTGGGTAACTCCACTTCTTAATTCTTTCGCACTCACTTGTAAAATACCATCGGCATTAATTAAAAAACTTACTTCCACTTTTGGAAGACCTGCAGGCATTGCAGGAATGCCTGTTAATGTAAAGGCGCCTAATTGTCGATTGTCTTTTACTAAATCTCTTTCACCTTGATACACTGAAATATTGATACCAGATTGCGCATCTTTTTGTGTGGTGTATTGTCTTGAAGTTTTTGTTGGAATTTTTGAATTACGTGGAAGTAGCACATCCATTAAACCACCCATGGTTTCAATACCTAAACTTAATGGTGTAATATCTAATAGCAACATGTTTTGATTATTCCCCGATAAAATATCGGCTTGTACTGCAGCACCTAAGGCTACTACTTCATCTGGGTTGACAGAATCATTCACAGCCTGATTAAAAAATGTAGACACTGTTTTTTTCACAAGTGGCACTCTTGTACTTCCCCCTACCATTAATACGGTATTAATATCTTTTATATCAATTGCTGCATCTTTCATGGCCAACTTACAAAGCTCAATTGTTTTTTGAACGATAGGTTCAATTAATTTTTCAAATACTTCTTTCGTAATAGAAATTTTTTCTCCTGCAAATTCCGATTCAAACAAGTCGCTGTTGGACAATGCAATTTTTGCTTTCTCTGCAGCAAGTCTTAATTCTTGTTTTAAATTTTTATGGTCTTCTAAATTATCTACACCCATTTCCTTCATCCAATACTCAATAATAGCGCGGTCTAAATCATCTCCTCCTAAATAAGTATCACCATTGGTGCTAAGCACTTCAAAAATACCATTCGAAATTTTTAAAATAGAAATATCAAAAGTACCTCCACCTAAATCATAGACAGCAATAGTTTTCTCTTCTGTAGGATCCAAGCCTAAACCATAAGCCAAACTAGCCGCAGTAGGCTCGTTAATAATTCTTAGTACATCTAGCCCTGCTAGTTTACCGGCATCACGCGTGGCTTGCCTTTGTGTATCATTAAAATAAGCAGGTACCGTAATAACCGCTTTGGTCACAGGTGTTTTTAAAATATGTTCTGCACGCTTTTTTAATTCTACTAATATATAAGAAGATAAATCGATGGGAGAATAAAAAGTAGAACCTACTTGCACTTTTACTAAACTATCTCTATTGTCATCAATAATTTTGTACGCAAAAAAATCTTGATGCGCGCGAATGTCTTTATAACTTTTGCCCATTAAACGCTTCGCACTAAAAATGGTATTGGCAGGATCAGATTCTAAATAAGGTTTTGCACTCGCTCCTACTTCTGCATTTCCATAAGCATCAAAATGCACCACACTAGGTACAATACTACTACCATCAAATTCTTTAAGTGCAGTGGGTAATTTTGTATCTGGATGAATAATGGCCACTAAACTATTGGTGGTTCCCAAGTCAATGCCTACTATAATTTCGGCTTGTTGTAAACTACCCGTAGCAATATTAATTCCAATCTTAGCCATTTAAAAAATTTTACAAATGTACAATGCTAGCTTGTTTATACCTTATGATTTGAGGAAAGATTTGCATCCAAACTAATGTCTCTTCAATTTATAGAACCTGCTTTGCTGCGTAAATTAATTTTGTTTTTGAAAAGGTATCATGAAAAGGCTGTCCATTCCAAGCCAGTCCAAACATGGATATAATGGTGCAGTGAATAGTGGTTCTTAGAAAGATTTGAAAAATATTGGGCCTGCCCCCTTTTTCATTCACCACTTTTGTGCCCGTGAACCATTTAGCCGGGGTGCGCAGAAAGATAAACTCAAATAAAAATATATACACCCACATAGTTGCAAAAAAGAAGGGGCCAAAACGAATGGGCGTAAAGTCCCAATACATTACATAGAAATTCCACCATCCATAGACCAAATAGGCAAGAATGGAGACAATAATGGTATCTACTAAAAAGTGTAAAATTCTGGTTCCGTCACCAATTGTGGGAGTTGTTGGGTTCATGATGCGAAATTATTGCATTTTAGTAGTTATTTTTGCCTAAAGTATCTAGAATATGACTTTAATACAAGAACTACGTTGGAGAGGTATGATCCAAGATATTATGCCAGGCACAGAAGAACTGTTTGAAAAAGAACAAGTTTCTGGTTATATCGGCTTTGATCCTACTTCGGATAGTTTGCATATTGGTAGTTTAGTGCCTATTTTATTATTAGTGCATTTACAAAGAGCAGGGCACAAGCCTATCGCCCTAGTAGGTGGTGCCACTGGTATGGTGGGCGACCCTAGTGGAAAAAGTGAAGAGCGTAATTTATTAAGCGAAGAAACATTACAATTTAATTTAGCCGGTGTTCAAAAACAATTGGCGCATTTTTTAAATTTTGATCCTAGTCTTTCGAATGCCGCTGAAATGGTAAATAACTATGACTGGTTCAAGAATTTTAATTTCTTAGATTTTATCAGAGATGTGGGTAAGCATATTACGGTGAACTATATGATGGCCAAGGATAGTGTGAAAAAAAGAATTGAAGGCGATACAGGCATGAGCTTTACAGAATTCACTTATCAATTAGTGCAGGGTTATGATTTTTACTGGTTGTATAAAAATAAAAATTGTAAAGTACAAATGGGTGGTAGTGACCAGTGGGGCAATATTACTACCGGTACTGAATTAGTGAGACGCAAGATGGGTGGTGAAGCATTTGCATTTACTTGTCCTTTAATTACGAAGGCCGATGGTGGCAAGTTTGGAAAAACAGAAAAAGGAAATATTTGGTTAGATGCGAACAAAACTTCTCCTTATCAATTTTATCAGTTCTGGTTAAATGCAAGTGATGAAGACGCCAAAAAATGGATTAAGATATTTACAATGCTCCCATTTGATGCAATTGATAAACTAATTGCCGACCACGAACTAGCTCCACAAGAAAGAATATTACAAAAAAACTTAGCTGCTGAATTAACTAAATTAGTACACAGTGAAGAAGATTTAAATTTTGCAATTCGTGCTACTGAAATTTTATTTGGCAACGCTACTACTGAAGTATTAAAATCTTTGAATGAAGCGCAGTTATTACAAGTAATGGAAGGCGTGCCTACCGTGAATATAACACTTGCGCAACTTACAGAAGGCTATGATTTAGTAAGCTTGCTGGCCGACACTCAAATATTCCCTAGCAAGGGTGAAGCCCGTAAAATGTGGCAGAGCGGCGGTATTAGCATTAATAAAGAAAAAATAGGCGCCGATTTTACGACTGTTACCAAGGCACAACTATTACAAGGCAAATACATTCTACTACAAAAAGGAAAGAAGAATTATTATTTAGTGATTGCGGCTTAAATTTTTAAGCATTCATTTTATTGCAAAGCCTTCCACATTTCTTCTGCCACTAATTCATTTCCTTTTGCGTTCAAATGCACTCCATCGGTAGTTAAAATTCTACTAAACCAATTATCTGGATTATTTGCAAGACTATATTCATGAAAAATAGTTCTTAAGTCGACAAGGCCATGTCCGTTTGTTTTTGCATACTTTCTCATCCAACTGCTATAAGCATTTAAATCACCGTCCTGTGGATTGGAATAATCATTTTTTTCACCAATGGCAGCAGGTGTTACTATTATTACTTTAGCACCTGTGGCTTGTATTTTTTTCACCACCGCATCATAAAACTTACCAAATTTATCAAAATCAGTGCCTGTATTAGAACTTGATTTATGCCATACATCATTCACCCCTACCCAAATTACCACTACATCGGGCTTTTTTTCAAGTACATCTTTTTCTATTCTTAAGTACAAATCGTAAATTTTATTTCCACTTATTCCAGCTCCATTTAACTCAAACTTATCCGCAGCCCCTTTTGCGGCTATCATATTTTGTAAAACATCTATATATCCCCCTTTATTTACAGCGGCTTCGGTAATAGAATCGCCAAAAAAGACCACTTTCTTTTTCTTTTCCCCTCTAAAAGACATCAAGAATAAACAAGCTATAAAAGCGGTTAGAAGTGTTAATTTAATACCCATAAAATTCAGTTATTGGTTAAATAATATATTTCAGAGCTTAAGTTAAGCCAATTTCAGAATAATGGCTTTAAATGGCATTATTATTTGGAAAATTTTACTTCCCACCCTATTTTTGCAGTCCATTCTAAGAATGGCATAGGATTGCCTGATAGTATAATGGTAGTACGACTGTTTTTGGTGCAGTTTGTCTTGGTTCGAATCCAGGTCGGGCAACCAAAGAAAAAAGAAGCCGTCCCGATTTTTCGGGGCGGTTTTTTTATTCCTGGCTTTCTACGATAGTACCGTAGTCTACTAGTAGCTCTTCACCAGAAGCTATATCTCTAATGGCTTCAAACTCTTCCCCTTCATTTAAAGAAATCACATTGGGCGTTTCTGAATGGTTTAAATAAATAACTAGGTCCACTAGTTTAAATCCATAATCGGGTATAAAATAA
>CALDSE010000038.1 GCA_937911175.1 uncultured Sediminibacterium sp. | reverse complement strand
TAGATGTAAGTTCTCTTTGAATAACAAATAATCATCATCATGAAAAGATATTTATATACTGTACTCTTAATTAGTATAGGGTTGGTTTTTACAAGCGCTTCAATGGCGCAACAATTTACTTTAACAGGAAAAGTCTTTGATAAAGCCACCGGTAAAATCTTAGCAGGTGCAAGCGTTTATCTTCCAGAAATAAAAAAAGGGGCCATCGCCAATAAAGAGGGTGTCTTCAACATTAATATAGAAAAAGGATCTCATGTCTTGGAGATTAGTTATGTGGGCTATGCCACAGATGTAGAAAACATCAAGCTGCAAAATAATCTAGAGCAAAATTTTTATTTAAATAGTTCAGTATTAGAGGGAGGCAATGTGATTGTCACTAGTTTTTTAAGAGCTACTTCTACAAGACGCACACCCACACCAGTGACCATTATCAAAAAGGAGGAATTATTTAGAGGGGTATCCACTAATTTAATTGATGCCTTATCTAAAGTGCCGGGTGTATCACAAATTTCAACAGGGCCAGCTATTTCAAAGCCTATTATTCGTGGACTAGGTTACAACCGTGTGGTGGTAATGAATGATGGAATCAGACAAGAGGGACAACAATGGGGTGATGAGCATGGTATTGAAGTTGATGAATACAATGTGAGTAGAACAGAAGTATTGAAAGTGCCTGCATCCTTGATTTATGGGTCGGACGCCTTAGCGGGTGTGATTAATATTATATCCAATGTGCCAGTGAGTGAAGGGGTAATTAAAGGAAATGTTTTTTCTAATTATCAAAGCAATAATCGTTTGATGGGTAGTCACTTCGACCTTGCAGGTAATAATAAAGGTTTTATATGGGGTATTAATTATAGTGCAAAGAATGCAGGAGATTATAAAAATAAATATGATGGCAATGTTTTTAACTCCAGATTTTTAGAACGCAATGGCGGTGGCTATATTGGTATAGAAAAAAACTGGGGCTATTCACAATTATCGTTCAGTAACTTTTACCAACACCTAGGTATAGTAGAAGGCGACCGTGCTTCCGATGGACGCTTTATTATGATGAAAGATGTGGGAGGTATCGCAGAAGAAGTGATTGTAGACGCTGCCGAGGAAAAAAGATTTACACCCCGCGTACCTATGCAAAAAATTAAACACACTAAATATACCTTAGACAATAATATTAAAATTGGTAACGACCGATTAAAAGCCACTTTTGGTTTACAACAAAACCAAAGAATGGAATTTGGCAATGTATTAGACCTAGATGAAAAAGAATTATTTTTTGATTTAAAAACATTCAACTACGCAGTACAATATTTACAAGCAGAAAAAAATAATTGGAAAAATACTTTTGGAGTGAATGGGATGCGTCAAACTAATACCAATAGAGGGGAGGAAGCCTTGGTGCCAGACTATACAAGCTTTGATATTGGTGCATTTTTTTATACTCAAAAAAGAACGGATAAAACAAGTTGGACCGGAGGTTTGAGGTATGATCAAAAGTTTATGAACTATTTTAATCCTGCACAGTTTGTCTGCCCTCCAGGTTTAGCATGTATTGCGTTGTATGATCCTAAAGAATCTAATAAACAGTTCAATAATATTACGGGTGCAATTGGTGTAGCGCATGATTTGAGTGATCAGCTCACTTTGAAATTTAATATTGCACGCGGGTTCCGTGCACCCAATATGGCCGAGCTGGCTTCTTATGGCGCACATGAAGGAACCAACCGTTTTGAGTATGGCAATGAAGCCTTAATTTCTGAAAAGAGTTTACAGTTTGATGCTGCACTAGAATGGAGTAATGAGCATATGAGTATTGCTGGAAATGTATTTTATAATAATGTGAGTGATTATATCTTTTACCAGAAGCTAACTGCTGCAGGCGGAGGAGATTCTATTATCATGGACTATGCACATAGTATAGATGGCGATGAATTATACGCCTTTGCTTTTAGACAAAAAGATGCACACTTGTATGGAGCAGAATTTAATATTGATATTCATCCACACCCATTAGATTGGTTGCATGTGGAAAATAGTGTGAGTTTAATTCGTGGACAATTTAATGAAGCATTAGATGGCTCTAAAAATTTACCAGGTATTCCAAGTGCAAGATGGTTATCGGAAATTAGAATTGAAATGTTTAAAAAATCTAATGTTATCCGAAATAGCTTTTTTACTTTTCAACTAGACAATGTATTTGCGCAAAACCATCCATTTATTGGATACAATACTGAAACGCAAACACCAGCCTATACTCTTTTAAATATTGGGTATAGCACACAAATACAACGTAAGAATAAAACTTTATTCAGTGTTTCCTTGGTGGGGCAAAATATTACCGATGTGGCCTACCAACATCACTTGAACCGTTTAAAATATGGTCCAATGAATGAAGCTACCGGCCGAATGGGTGTATTTAATATGGGTCGTAATTATAGTTTGAAAATAAATATTCCGTTTGGGAATTAATTGAAAATATAAAATAACTCAATGGGTTAGTTTAGTTTTTTAATCCATTGAGTTATTTTATTAAATGAATGTGTTTACTATAACGTATGGCGCTTTAAGCGATTTGAGAGTGACGCAAAGGGAGGTGAAGATCTAAGATTAATAGTGATATCTGCATTGTATAATTACAATAGCATCACTATCAATTCTATAAACAATTCTGTGTTCAAGATTAATTCTTCTAGACATCCAACCGCTCATATTTCCTTTTAATTTTTCTGGTTGTCCTATGCCTTGATTTGAGTTTCTCTTAATATCCTTAATAATGTCATTGATTTTTTTTAGTAACTTAATGTCATTAGTCTGCCAGTATTGATAGTCCTCCCAGCCTTCGTTTGAAAAAAGGACATTCATTATGTTATTTGTAATTTTTTAAGGCCCTTTTTTGATTTGTATTGTTTTATGGAAGCTTCTAGTCTTTTGGCGTTAGCTGGGCTACTTAATAGGTACAAGGTTTCATTTAGGCTAGTATAATCCTCTTTAGAAATTACTACTACATCTTCCCCCTGTTGTCTTTTAATAAAAAGGGGTTTATGAGATACCTCTAAACCATCTAAGTAAGATTTCATGTTTTGTCTAAATTCTGAATAAGTGGCAATGTCCATAATAGTATTTTTTACAAAATTAATTCATTAATATCACATTGTACATAATATTGTACAATAATATTTTCTTTATTTCAAGTGCTAAAATAATAAAGAGATGGGCTTGATTTCCAAGTATTTACCGCAAGCTTTTGGGGTCTAAATGAATTGAACTAAATTGAGGTTATGAAAAAAGCAATCTTATTTACGACGATCTTATTTAGTATTTGTATTGGAGCAAATCAAACTTTAATAGCTCAAAATACTAAAGCCATCACTACCTTAAGTAAGGAAGAACAAAAAGTAATGGACTATATCGATGCCAATATGCCAAGGGCTATTGCGCTATTAAAAGAATCGGTCGATATTAATAGCGGCACTTTAAACATAGAAGGCGTAAAAAAAGTAGGTGCCATTTTTGCGCGTGAATTTGAAAAAGCCAATTTTAAAACCAAGTGGGTGCCTATGCCCGATTCACTTCGCCGTGCAGGACATTTGGTAGCAAGTATTGGATTTAATGCTGATCAAAACGCCACAGCCAAAACAAAAACCAAAAAAGGAAAAAAATTATTTCTCATAGGTCATTTAGATACTGTCTTTGAACCCGATATGCCAGCGAACCC
>CALDSE010000037.1 GCA_937911175.1 uncultured Sediminibacterium sp. | reverse complement strand
TTCTATTTTATTTCTTTTAAGTAAAGCTGAAAGTTTTCTGGTGATACCCCTGAAAGCAGCACCGTCAATTTCGAGCATGCCAATATTAATGGTTCTATCTTCTTCCTCTGTATCAATTTCTTTATAATTAGTAGGAAGGATTGTTTTTTCTTCTTCAGTAGCCATTGTTTCCATAGCAGTTGAACTTATTTGGCCCTCACTGAATTTAGCTACTACTATATTTTGGCTATCATTTTCTCTACTTGCTTGGCTTGAGGAACTGCTAACAATATTTGTATTGATAGAATTACTTGTGTTATTAGTGCTAGCAAGAATGGTTTGATTTTTTGTGATGGCTTTAGTAGCTATAGCTGAATTGGCTAATGTTTGATTCTCTGCGGGTATTAGTATATTGGTACTTGCGACTGTAGTTTTATCTTTTAAAGGCGTCTCTACTATATTCGACTCTACTATGTTTGATTCTGATATGCTTGATTCTGTTTTAAACAACTGCAGACCTATGAATAAAATAAGCATGGCTGCAATAGCAAAGGAAGCCCTCATCAGATTTGGGGTAAATATTATTTTACGAACGGGCGCTTGCTTTCTATATAAAGATTTTTTAAAATCGCCATCTAGTTTGGCATCCATTTCTGTAAAACGGTATAAAAATATTTTATCCTCCATCTCCATGAATTCATTGGAGGATGCATGCAATTTTGTTTTTTCAAATAACGCTAATGCGGCTGCATATTTTGGTTCAGTCAAGACAAAAGCTTCTACGGCCGCTCTTTCGGCAGCATTTAATTCATTGTCAATATATGACATGAAATAAGTTTCGTAGTTGTTTTCGTTGATCATCATTACGCACTCATTTTTTCAAGATGAGTTAATTTATTTTTTAAAATTAATCGGGCTCTATGCAAATACACTTTTACTTGTGATTCTGATAATTGCATAATCTCTCCAATTTCTTGGTAAGAATAACCCTCGTAATCTTTTAAAAGAATTAAAGACTTCTGTGTGGGGTTCAAATTATTAATGGCTTCTAATAATAATTGCTTTAATTCAGAACTGCCCTGGGTAATAGCATTGGCATTTTCATCAAAGCTATCGGTCATGATTATCTTAGATTCTTTTCTAAGTTGGTCGATCATTAAATGATAGGCCACTGTAAATAAATAGGATTTGGCTTTTAGGGTTTTTACTTTTTCTCTATTTACCCATAATTTTTCAAAAGCGGTTTGCACAATATCTCTGGTGTCCTCTTTATTTTTACTAATTTTTAGTATAAAGCGGTATACCCCGTCGGAGTAATCATCAACACATATATTGAATTCTAAGTCGGTCATGCTAAGTTGGTCATGTATAAAAGAAGGTTCTATTAGCATTAAACGAGCGCATGACCTAAATGTTACAGTCAATGGCTTGTTTTAAACGAAAATATTTTAAGCTAAAGGCTCCCTAAACGCTTACTTACTAGTAGTTTATAGTTTGCTCTTGAATAGCAGTAGGCAAGGTTCTCCATTCGTATTGCTGGTCTCTTAACTGAGGCTCAAAACCTGCTTCCTTAATAGCTTCCTGTATAGTTTTATAGGTAAAACGGTGTGGGGCACCTGCGGCGCTCACTACATTTTCTTCTAGCATAATACTTCCAAAATCGTTGGCCCCTGCTTCCAAACAAACCTGTGCAGTCGCTTTTCCTACGGTTAACCAACTTGCTTGAATATTTTTAATATTAGGTAGCATAATTCTACTAATGGCAATCATTCTTATATACTCTTCTGTAGTCGTTAAATTATGTACCCCTCTAATTTTGGTAAGTAGGGTGTCTACTTCTTGGAAGGTCCAAGGAATGAAGGCTAAAAATCCTTTGGCCTCTTTTGGTTTTCTATCTTGTACTTCACGAATGCGCACTAAGTGAATAAATCTTTCTTCTAAAGTTTCCACATGGCCAAACATCATGGTGGCACTTGTAGTAATATTTAATTGATGTGCTGCAGCCATGACATCTAACCATTCGTCTGCACCACATTTTCCATTAGACACTAATTTTCTGACACGGTCTACTAAAATTTCTGCACCCGCACCAGGCAGTGAATTCATACCTGCAGCCACTAAGGCTTTCAAGACATCGGTATGACTCATTTTTTCCAACTTTGCAATATGTGCAATTTCTGGGGGCCCTAGTGTATGTAGTTTAATTGTTGGAAATTCTTTTTTAATCTGGCTAAATATATCGGTGTAAAAAGCCAAGCCTAATTCAGGATGATGGCCTCCTTGCAATAATAATTGATCACCGCCCCATTCCATAGTTTCTTTAATTTTTTGGCGGTAGGTGTCCATATCCGTAATATAAGATTCAGGATGTCCAGGCACTCTATAAAAATTACAGAACTTACAATTCGCAATACAAACATTGGTGGTATTTACATTTCTATCTATCTGCCAGGTTACTTTACCATGGGGCACTTGTTTTTTTCTCAACTCATTGGCAATATGACTTAACTCGGTAAGTGGCGCGTTTTCAAATAAAAATAGGCCTTCTTCCTTGCTTAAGTGTTCAAAATTCAAGGCTCTTTGGTATAATGATTCCAGCTGCATAGCTTAGGTATTAATTGGCCACAAAGTTAATCGAATTTATCGGGTTTCGAAAGGGCTTTAAAGAAGGTTCTTGCAATAGAAAAGGAACTGTTGTAGTTATTAAGTATTTTCGCCCTCTGTTATGATACAATTTGAAAAATTTCAACTAGACAATGGCCTTAAAGTATTGGTGCACCAAGACACCAGTACCCCTATGGCCGTAGTAAATGTTTTATATAATGTGGGGGCCAAGGATGAAGACCCTGCTAAAACAGGCTTTGCGCATTTGTTTGAACATTTGATGTTTGGAGGCAGTGTAAATATTCCTGTATACGATGAACCACTTCAAAGAGCGGGCGGAGAAAATAATGCCTACACTACGAATGACTTAACGAATTATTATTGTCAAATACCTGCAGAAAATATTGAAACTGCTTTTTGGTTAGAGAGTGATAGAATGTTGTCCTTGGCTTTTAGTAAAAAAAGTTTAGAAGTACAACGCAAAGTAGTTTGCGAAGAGTTCAAAGAACATTATATCAATAAACCTTACGGAGATGCTTGGCATAAAATGCGCAGCTTGGCGTATACACAACATCCTTATCGTTGGATGACCATTGGTGCATCCCTAGCACATGTGGAAGATGCCACTATGGAAGATGTGAAAGATTTTTTCTTTCAATTTTATCGTCCTAACAATGCCATATTAGTGGTGACGGGTAATGTAGAGACAGAACAAGTAAAAAAATTAGCCGAAAAATGGTTTGGTCCTATTGAAGCTGGCAAAGCCTATGTACGCAATTTACCGAAGGAGCCTGTACAAGAAAAAACTAGGTCCATGGATGTACGCGCCGATGTGCCTTTAGATATGCTCATGATGACCTGGCATATGGGAGGCCGTTTTGATGAAGGCTATCATGCCACTGATTTAATTACTGAAGTTTTAGGAGGAGGTACTTCTGCAAGATTATATGAGCAGCTTATTAAAGTGAAACAAATTTTTTCATCCATTGATTGTTATCATTTTGGAACCGTGGATCCGGGGCTACTTGTCATAGAAGGAAAATTAGTGAAGGGCATTAGTATGGCAGTGGCAGAGAAGGCGGTACTAGAAGAAATAGAAAAAATTAAAAATGAAATACTGGATGCCAAAGAAGTGCAAAAAGTAATTAATAAAACAGAAAGTGTGATTTGTTTTGAGGATATGAGTATTATGAATAGGGCCCATAGTCTGGCTTATTATGAATTATTAGGAGACGCAGACTTAATGAACAAAGAGTTGGGGATGTATCAAAGAGTAACGCCTACTATGATTCAGCATACAGCTCAACAAATATTCCAAGAGAACAATCGCAACACATTATATTATTATAGTAAATCCTAAATCATGGCCCTAGACAGAATAGTAGCACCTGTTATTAAAGACGCTATTGATTTTAATATTCAATTGAAACCTTATCAAAAGTTTAGCTTAGATAATGGGGTAGAGGTCTATGCCTATGAAGGCGGCTCACAGGAAGTGTTGCTTGTGGATATGGTATTTTATGCAGGCAATAGTTTTGAACAAAAAAACTGGGTAGCGGCTGCCACTAATTTTTTATTAAAAAATGGAACTGCCAGCAAAACCTCTTTTGAAATTACCGATGCCTTTGAATTTTACGGAGCGCATTTAAATAGAACCTGTACCAATGAAACAGCCACTGTTACTTTACATGGTTTATCAAAACATTTTCAGGAAGTCATTCCTATTATGGGAGAGATTATTTCAGAAGCGAGTTTTCCTGAAAAAGAAATTGCCATTTTAAAGCAAAATCAAATTCAAAGGTTACTACTGAATTTGAAAAAAGGAGACTTTATTGCCAATAGATTAATTGATGAATACTTATTTGGGTTTGATCATCCTTATGGAAAATATTCTGTAGAAAAAGATTATACAGCTATTAATAGAGAAGACCTAGTGGCTTTTTATGAACAGTATTATTTAAATGGAAAATGCGTCATTTTTATTGCAGGTAAATTTCCTTCTACCATGGAATCCTTACTCAATAAGCATATTGGCCAGCTGCCATTAAATAAAAAAGAAATTAAGGAGCAGGCGCATCCTATTATATCTGCTACTGAAAAAAAATATAGTATTATTAATGATGCAGCATCGGTGCAAGGCTCCATTCGTTTAGCCAGACATTTTCCGAATAGACATCATCCCGATTTTCCTGCAGCACAAGTGCTGAATAATATTTTTGGTGGATTTTTTGGATCCAGGCTGATGAGTAATATTAGAGAAGACAAGGGTTATACTTATGGTATACATAGTTATTTACAAAACTATAAACATGCAGGGGCTTGGATGGTAAGTACCGATGCAGGTAAAGATGTTTGCAAAGCCACGATTGAAGAAGTGTATAAGGAAATGAAAAAATTAAGAGAAGAACCTGTGGGAGAAGATGAATTAAAATTGGTTAAAAATTATATGTTGGGTGCTTTATTAGGTGATTTGGATGGACCCTTTCAAATTATAAGTCGCTGGAAAACCTATTTATTAAATGATTTAACGGAAGACTATTTTTACAATACCATTAAAGTGGTGCGTTCTGTTCGTCCTGAGGAATTACAAGCCCTTGCCAATACCTATTTAAAAGAGGAAGACTTCTATGAATTAGTGGTTTATTAGTATTCTATTAGAAGTCTATTAAGAGTGTTTTACGCTACCATTTATCCTTTCCAGCTTTCGTTCATAAAAATATTATTTATATAATATATTGTAAATCAATGTATTGTAATATTTATGCCTAAATTTATAGTACTATGCCATACATAGTACTATAAATATCCTTAGCTTTGTGTTTCAAATTAATTCTTATGGATATTCAAAACACACAAAGTCAGATGCGCAAGGGCGTTTTGGAGTTTTGCATATTGTCCATCATTCAACAAGGGGAGGTTTATCCAAGTGATATTGTTGAGAAAATGAAGTTGGCCAATTTGCATATTCTAGAAGGTACATTGTATCCTTTGTTAACGCGTTTAAAAAATGCGGGCCTCTTAAATTATCGTTGGGTAGAAAGCATCAGCGGACCCCCAAGAAAATATTTTGTAATGACTGAAGAAGGCAAGGCAGCCTTTGCCGTTTTATTACAAACCTGGAAAGAAATGACTACGGCGGTGGATCAACTTACCCAAGAAAAAACAAATACTGCTGAAAATAGTAATCAAGCAGTTTCTTAAACCTACATTTTAAAAAATATTTTATGAATAAAGTAATCAATATCAATTTTCAAGGTCGCATACTTCCGATTGAAGAACAAGCGTATGAAATATTGAAACAATATATAGAGTCGCTGCGTGTTTATTTCGCCAACGAAGAAGGACGCGATGAAATTATTAATGACATTGAATGTCGCATTGCAGAATTATGTGAAGACCGCTTGAAAAAAGGAACGGTATGCATCGCTGCTAACGATATCGATTTAATTATTACCAGTATTGGTCGTCCTGCCGATTTTGAAGCCCAGGATGGGTTTGAACAATCTACTGCTGCTACTGCGCATAATTCAAACGATGGTCGCCAACAAAACGCGCAACAAAATACCAGTGGGAATAATAACTCGAATTTTTATAGAGATGGCAATAGACCTAAAAGACTATACCGCGACGAGCAAAACAAAGTATTGGGCGGTGTTTGTAGTGGTATTGCGAACTACTTTGTCATAGAGCCATGGATCGTAAGAATTCTTTGGATCTTTTTAATAGGTGTGAATATACTTGCTTATTTAATTTTATGGATTGCGGTCCCAAGCACTTCTATTAAAGAAGTAGGGGGTGTGCGTAAGAGATTATTTAGAGATATAGACAAAAAAGTAATTGGTGGTGTGGCTGCGGGTTTGTCTAAATACTTTGGTATTCAAGTATGGATAGTGAGAATATTATTTTTAATTCCATTTATTCGCTTTGTGGTGAATTTCAGACATATGCATTTATTCCAATTTTGGGACGCACCCGATTTCCCGAATTTTTTAGACATTACTTTCAGTCCAGGGGCTGTTTTTATATATATCGTTTTATGGTTGGTACTACCTGAAGCTAAAACTAGTGCGGATAAATTAGAAATGGTAGGGGAGAAAGTAGATTTGAATAGTATTAAAAACACTATTCAAAATGATATGGAAGGATTTAGTAAAAGAGCACAATCTTGGGGCAGCGATTTATACAATAGAAATAAAGGAACGAATAATTCGAATGAAGCGAGTGAATCTAATCTTGAGGGGACAGCCACCACGCATAATCAAGACGCTAATAAATCTTCAGAAAATCATAGGTCAACAGAAAATAGAAAAGGATTTTTATATTTTATTGGCAGAATTATAACAGTATGCATTAAGGGCTTTGTTTATTTTATTTTAGCCATTGTAGGTATTTCTTTATTAGCTGCTTTATTTGGAATAGGAGTAGCAGCTACTGCCTTACTACCTTTGAAAAATTTCTTAATAGAAGATGGTGCGCAAACTTGGTCTGCGATTGGAGCTATTTTACTTTTTGTATGGGTTCCCATTATAGGAATAGTCACTGCTGTCATTAGAAAGTTTGCAGGACTAAAAAAAGCTAATATTTGGGTGAGATCAAGCTTTATCGCTTTATGGGTACTTGGATGGGTTTGTATATTTTATTTTGGAAGCAGTTTGGGAAATAGTTTCTCTAGACATAATTTACCTGCAGAGCAAAGTATTGCTTTGACAAATCCTAAAATTGATTATGTAGAAATTACGGCAGCACCTAAAATGAAATATTATGAAAATAATTGGTTCCAATTTGAACCATTTCAAGGATTCGCTGATGAAGACACTGTATATGTAAGAAATTTACGTATTAGAATTGTACAATCTTTAAATGATAGTTTTCAAGTGAAAATTGTGAAGTTAAGTAATGGTAAGACGGTTCAAAACGCCAATGACCTTGCCAATAAAATAAACTTTGAACTCACACAACAAGATAGCCTCTTGTATTTAGATAGAGGCATTGGTATTAATAAAATAGACAAGTTTAGAAATCAGCATATAATTATGACCATTGCTGTGCCTATTGGTAAGCGCATTAAAATTACCAATAAAGGCTGGTCTCAAACCAATGTGAATATTAATGGAAGAGGCATGAGAACCGGTACCATTGACCGTATTAGTTCTGATGAGAATTGGTATGATGAATGGAATGAACCTTGGGACAATGAATCTTATCAATATGAAAGAGGGGTTGAATATAAAATGACGAAAACGGGATTAGAGGAATTACGAAGGGACAGAGACTTTAAAACAATGGAGGATAGTGATGGTTCAAGTAGTTACGACAAACAAGAGGACATGTCAGATAAAGAAATTCAATTGCAAAAATTGAAAGAAGAAAGAGAGGCCATTAAAAATGATATTAAAAAATTAAAAGAAGAGGAGCTTCAAAAAGAAAAAACTAGAGTTGTAAAAGTAAATGATCTTAAGAAGGATGATATAGGTAATTCGAACCTTGAAAAGATGAATAAAATTGGAAAGGCGGCCGGTAAATTATCTGACTTACAATGGGTATTAGACAGATTCACCCACTAGGCTTTCCTTTCAGTTTCTTTTTTGATTATATTTGAGAAAATTTAATCGAAATGAGCGAAGCTTTAAACACTCCCTTTACCCATAAACATATTGCACTAGGCGCTAAAATGGCGCCTTTTGCTGGTTATAATATGCCTATAAGTTATACGGGTATTAACCTAGAGCATGCTGCTGTGAGAAATAATGCAGGTGTATTTGATGTAAGTCATATGGGTGAATTTATACTAAGAGGCCCCGATGCCCTGGATTTAATTCAACGCGTTACCACCAATGATGCTTCTGTTTTAGAAGATGGCAAAGCGCAGTATAGTTGTTTGCCCAATACTACTGGGGGTATTGTAGATGATTTATTGGTCTACTGTGTAGAAAAAAATAAAGTATATATGTTAGTGGTGAACGCTTCTAATATTGAAAAAGATTGGAATTGGATTAGCAGTTACAATACTAAAGGCGTGGAGATGCATAATATAAGTCCTAAGACTGCACTACTAGCAGTGCAAGGTCCGAAGGCTGCTAAAATTATTCAAACTTTAACGAGCATGGATGTATTAAATATGCCTTATTATAGTTTTGCAAAAGGTGAAATGCTAGGCATTGACAATGTACTTATTAGTGCTACAGGTTATACAGGGGCAGGGGGTGTGGAAATTTATTTTGAAGACATTAATGACAATGCTAATAAAATTTGGGATGCTATATTTGAAGCAGGTGCTGCCGATGGTATTCAGCCCATTGGTTTAGGTGCCCGCGATACCCTTCGTTTAGAAATGGGTTTTTGTTTATACGGAAATGATATTGATGATACCACCAGTCCTATGGAAGCAGGCTTAGGATGGATTACAAAATTCACCAAAGATTTTACCAATAAAGAAAGCTTACTTGCACAAAAAACAAATGGGGTTTCTAAAAAATTAGTGGGCTTTGAAATGATTGATAGAGGTATACCAAGACATTATTATGAAATTAAAGATGCCGCCGGCAAACTTATTGGTTCAGTGACTTCAGGTACACAGGCGCCTAGTTTAGGCAAGGCTATTGGTATGGGCTATGTGGCCACTGAGTTTTCTAAAGTTGGGTCTGAAATTTATATTGACATTAGAAATACTTTAGTCAAAGCACAGGTGGTGAAGTTTCCTTTTAAGTAAAGAGTTGTCTTGCTTACACATTTTTACTAATTTATTTTTACTAGTTAATTTTTTAAGAAAAGGTTTTCTATCGCTATAATTATATTGATCTTATAATTATTAGATTTATTTATACCCTTTTTCCATTGGGTAAATACTTGTTTTTTGCTTTCTTACTATTTGCAATTTTGTATCTTAACAAAACAATTAGTATGAAAGCAATTAAAAACAAAGTGCAGTTGATTGGTCATTTAGGGGCCGATCCGGAATTCAAAATTTTAAAAGAGAGTCAGTTGGCCAACATGCGTTTGGCAGTGAATGATCGCTATAAAAATGCCAAAGGAGAATGGGTGGAAGAAACACAGTGGTTTAGTTTGGTCGCTTGGGCCAAGCTGGCCTTATTTGCTGAAAAATATTTACTCAAAGGCAGTGAAATAGCGGTAGAAGGGCGTCTGCTTACAAAGGCTTACACCGATAAAAATGCCATCAAAAGAGTGAGCACAGATATTATTGTTTCAGATATTTTGATTTTATCTAAAAAGAACGCTGTAGCCAAAGAATTAGTCTAATAAAAAATGAAGGTTTTGTATATTTGTGCATTATGACAACTGCAGCAAAGACAAAACCTTCATTACATACCGTTTTAACGCCACAGTTATTAGATTTATATGATGTAAAAGATAGTATCGTTGTAATCATCGATGTTTTTAGAGCCACTTCTACGATGGCCACTGCCTTATATAATGGTGCTAGTAAAATTATACCTGTGGATACACCCGAACTTTGTATTGAAGTAGGGAAACAAACAGGAGGTGTGACTGCTGGCGAAAGAGATGGAAAAATTATTCCCGGATTAGCTTATGGTAATTCTCCTTCTGAATATCCAAGAGATTTTATTGAAAATAAAATTTTAGTCATTACCACAACCAATGGTACTAAACTATTGCATCTTGCCTTAAAGCAAGGAGCCAAAGATATCATTACAGGGTCCTTTCCTAATTTTACCAAGGTGGTGGAATACTTAAAAGAACAAAATGCACCCGTGATACTGGGTTGTTCTGGCTGGAAAAACCGATTTAATATAGAAGATGTCTTATTTGCAGGAGCGGTGATTGAAGAAATTAAGGATGCTTTTGAGATTCATTGCGATAGTAGCTTTATGGCAAACCAATTATACAATCAACATAAAAATGATTTGCCTACTTATATCAAAACCGTGACGCATTGGCACCGCCTAGCGGCCTATGGTTTAGAAGAAGACATGTTGTATTGTATTTCTAAGGATACGGCCCCTTCCTTGCCTATTTTCAAGGACGGAGCCCTTATAAATAAGGCCTAGTCGCCCTATTTTCCCACTCATTATAATAAGACTTCCATATTAGCTAGCAAAGCCTTACATTTGCAAATTGCCCTTTTTTAAGGGCTTTTTGTACCATTATGGCATTACCCTATTTAGTAAAACACATTTATAGCTACGGCACTGAAGAAGTGATTCGTAGAGGCAAGAAAATTTTTGCGCTCAAAAATATTGAATTAGCAAAATTTGATCCTTTAATTGGAAGTATTCATTGCCGCGTCAAAGATGACGGCTATAGTACTTATTATAAAGTCACTATTGAAAATTTTAAAAGCGCCGCTACTTTGTCATTGCGTTGCGGCTGTCCTTATAATTTATCAGAAGTATGTAGGCATAAAGCAGCTGCCTTATTTTATATCCAAGACTTATTGGATAAAAATTTATTGGACTACAAGCCAGCTTCTTATAAGACCACGCATACCCAATTAAGAACAAAGACCTTAGATTTAAAAATGATTCGAATGCTTTGTTCAAAAGCCATATTTGAAAAGGCGGAACAAACTTTAAAATCGGTTAGACCTCATATTATCGAAAGTGAAAATGAAAAAGTAGTTGCAGAAATTGATGAGAAAGGAAAAACATTTCATGTTATTATTCAAAAAAATGAAGAACGTTTTTTTGATACCTCTTGCGATTGTTTGTCTGAGACTGAATACCCGCTCTGCGTGCATAAAGCCATGCTACTGCTACAATTATTTTTACTAAAGGGAGCAGACTATTTTGAAACCATTCGTAACTGGGATAGAGAGAAAAATAAATTACTCGCTTTGTATGGCTTTACTTTAGATGATTATATAGAAGATAAGTTTGAATTTATTTATCACGATGGCAAACCTTTTTTGAAAGTATTAGACGAAAAAATTCAAAAAGTGAACGGCACTAAATCTATCACTTTAAATAGGCCAAGATCAAACGACTGGGATATTGAAGAGCAGGAGCCAGCTTCTAATGAAGAGGTAGTGATTAAAGAGCGTTTTGGTATTGTGATGCAACACCAGCCTACTATTTATCCTTATATTTCCTTTAATGTAGTTAAAGGAGAAGTGAATGAAGAAGGCACTTCTTTTTTAGGCAAAGTAGAAAAAATTGACCTTATAAAATTTATCACGCCTAATTTAATTAAGGAAGAAGATAAAATTTTATTACAGTTAGTCAAAAAATTACAACCTGCAGAACTCTCTAAGTTTTTGAATAAAAATTCTCCCTTCCAAGGCTTGTGGGATAATATTATCCATACAGATGAAGAAAGCTTACCCGATGAGACCAAGGAATTAATGCAAGAATACTTGCATCCTAAAATTGAAAAAGTATGGAGAGATTTATCGGAGCATCCTTTTAGTTTTTATTTACCGCATAATAAACCTTTTACGACTGCCAATATGCAGAAGGCGGAACTTGTATTTAATACCATTCAGCCTAGTTTTAGAGTAGAAAAGGAAGAAGATAGGTATATCGTATACGCACAAGTAGTTCTACCAGAAGGTAAAATTCCACTAGAAGACAATCACGCGAAGTCTAATTATATATTCCAATACCATCATCAGTTTTTTGTGTGGAAGCAAAGAGCCGATTTATTATGGGTTGAAAAATTTATGCCAGCGGGCTTTCATGAAATTAATTTAGACAAGTGGCCCAATTACTTACAAAGCACCTTGCTTCCATTATCAAAGCAGTATCAGGTTTCATTAGACAATGTTACACAAGAGAAATTAAAAGGGGTGAAACCGCAACTTCAAATTTTATTAAAAGAAAACGGAGACTACTTATTCTTTGAACCCTTGTTTGCTTACAAGGATATTATTGTGAATAAAGAGGATGGTCCTTCTGTGATTCAGCAAGTGGGCGATAAAATTGTCATACTAGAAAGAGACCTTGCTGCAGAAAGACAATTAATGAATATTATTGAGCAATTGCATTCTGGCTTTATTCGTCCGAATGAAGGCAATGTGCTTGCGTTAAAGGGCGCTGAGGTTTTAAAGAACAATTGGTTTTTCTTATTTATTGATACATTAAGGGATAAACAAATTCCTTTATTTGGTACAGAATACTTAAAACAATTTAAGTACAATACAGCTAAGCCTTCTACGCGTTTATATATTAGTAGTAATACCGATTGGTTTGATGCCAAAGTAGAAATTTCTTTCGGCGAACAAAAAGTATCTATTCAAGATATTAAAACTATGTTGTCTAATAAACAACAATTTGTTCCACTGAAAGACGGTAGTTTAGGAGTGCTTCCAGAAAAATGGTTGAATAAATATTCTTTATTATTTAAAGTAGGAGAGGGCAAGGCCGATACACTTAAACTAAGTAAGTATCATTTTTCTATTTTAGATGAACTCTATCAACAAAGAGACGAGGAAGAACTTATTTTCCAATTAGAAGGGAAGTATGAAAAAATTAGAGAGCGCTATGCGATTGCAGATGTGATACCACCCGCCCATTTAATGCCTATTTTAAGGCCTTATCAAATTAGTGGTTTTCAGTGGTTGAATTATTTACACGATGTACAGTGGGGTGGGATCTTGGCCGATGATATGGGACTAGGTAAAACCATTCAAACCTTATCTTTCTTACAACATTTAAAAGAAAAAAATGGCAAATTAGTTGCCTTGGTGGTTTGTCCAACCACGCTACTGTTTAACTGGCAGAATGAATTAAAAAAATTCACGCCTAGTTTAAATTATCATATACATCATGGTGGTACTAGGAAGAAGGCCTTATTTCATGATGATAAAACGGAAGTCATCATTACCACTTATGGTACTTTAAGAAGTGATATTAAAATGTTTGTGGAAGTGAATTTTGATTATGTGATTTTAGATGAAAGCCAGGCTATTAAAAATCCGGCATCGAAAGTGACCAAGGCGGCTTGTTTATTAAAAGCCACTAATAAATTATGTTTAAGTGGTACGCCATTACAAAATAATACTTTTGATATTTATGCACAGATGAATTTCTTAAACCCAGGCATGTTGGGTACAGTGGAATACTTCAAGCATAATTTCTCTATGCCTATTGATAAATTTGATGAGCAAGAACAAAAAGAACATTTAAGAAAATTTGTATTCCCTTTTATATTAAGAAGAACCAAGGAACAAGTGGCCAAGGACTTGCCAGAAAAGCAAGAAATGGTATTGTATTGTGAAATGGGCGATGCACAAAGAAAAATTTACGAGGCTTATAGAAACGACTACCGTGATAAACTCATTGGTATGGTGGAAGAAAAGGGTATTCAAAAATCACAGCTTTCTATTTTACAAGGCTTAATGAAGCTGAGACAAATTTGTGATAGCCCCGCTATTTTAAAAGATGAAGCTTATCCAAATGAATCGGTAAAATTAGAAGAGTTAACCCGTGAAATAGCTGAAAATATTGGTGGTCACAAGGCCCTTGTGTTCTCTCAATTTTTAGGTATGTTGGCTTTAATTAAAGAGCAGTTGAAAAAATTAGGTATTGACCACGAATATTTTGATGGTAGCAGTACCATTCAAGAAAGAGAACGCGCCATTGAGCGATTCCAAAACGATGATAATTGCAGGGTGTTTTTAATTTCTTTAAAAGCGGGAGGTGTTGGTTTAAACTTAACAGCTGCCGATTATGTATATATAGTAGATCCTTGGTGGAATCCTGCGGTGGAGCAACAAGCCATTGACAGAACGCATCGTATTGGACAAACCAAAAATATATTCGCGTATCGTATGATTTGTAACGATACGGTAGAAGATAAAATATTAAAATTACAAGAGAGAAAAAGATCTTTGGCTAAAGAATTAATATCCGATGAAGTTGGATTTGTAAAATCTTTAACCAAAGATGATATTGCTTATTTATTTAGCTAACGTTTATTACTTAAGATTAATAGAGCCAGTATTCATTAGAAGCTGCTTTTTTAGTCAAACTTATTTAATTTCTGCTGCTGCTAAATTTGCTTTTGGATTTTTCAAAAATTCATTCTTACATTCTACAGAACAAAATCCTAAAACATTTTTTTCATAATGTGCTGTATCGCTAATGCCGGCAGTAACAGGCATGCCACAAGTAGGGTCTTTTTTATTATTCACTAAACTAACTGCATAAGTTTTTTCAGTAGTCGTATCCATGGTAGCCACTTGATTGGTATCTGCACTAGTTGCATTGGCTTTATCATTTGATTGACCACATGATAAAATAACCATTGATAAGATGAGTAGGCTAGTGGTAATTTGTAATTTCATAAAGATTTGTTTTACTTGTATTAGGTACAAAATTACGAATGAATCAGGCTATTAAAAAACTAACACTCATTCATTTTCAGGTGTATATTGGCCCATCTTGGGCTTCATAGGCAAATTATAGGCTTAGTGAGGGCTTATTGTCTATTTTATTATCTATTTTTACGCTCTCAATCCTATACAAAAGGATGCTTACAATGAAACAGGAACAAATACATATTTTATTAACGAGTGCTTACAATGCACCAGTTCCTGTATTGAATGGACCGAGTCCGCGACGTGGATTCTGATAGGACGAGCAATTGGCCCTTGCCCCTATCAGTGGAAAAACCCCAAAAAGAATTCATCCTCCGCCAGCATTGTACTTTCCTAAATTTAAAAGCTAATTGGAACAGAAAATAATAGTACGTGTTGCCCATAGTGGCGACGCTTCTTTTGCAAATGACATTACCGATGAAATGGAATCTTCGGCTAAAGCACGTGGTACGGGTATTGCTAAACGTAGCCCAGACTATGTAGCCAAAAAAATAAACGAAGGTAAATCGGTGATTGCTTATACCGAAGACGGGACTTGGGTAGGCTTTTGTTATATCGAAGCTTGGCAGCATGGACAGTTTGTTGCCAATAGTGGTTTAATTGTAGCGCCTGCTTTTCGTAAAACAGGTATTGCTAAAAAAATTAAGCAAACTATTTTTCAATTGTCAAGAGAAAAATATCCAACGGCTAAAATATTTGGTTTAACCACAGGCCTAGCGGTGATGAAAATAAATAGTGAATTAGGCTATGAGCCTGTAACCTATAGTGAACTCACCGATGATGAAGAGTTTTGGGCAGGTTGCAAGAGCTGCGTGAATTATGATATATTAATGAGTAAGGATAGAAAGAATTGTATGTGTACCGCTATGTTATATGAGCCCAAGCAAGTACATACTATTGAAGAAGTAGCGGCGGATTTCAATAACAATTCAAAATTGTACGAACGCTTTATGAAAATTAAGCAAAGCAAATTATTAAACTGGTTTAGAAAATAATTAAGAAAATGGAAAAAGTAGTTTTAGGTTTTAGCGGCGGATTAGACACCACTTATTGCGTTAAATATTTAACCGAAGACAAAGGCTTAGAAGTACATAGTGTAGTAGTGAACACTGGTGGCTTTTCTGATGAAGAATTAAAAAAGATTGAAGCACATGCTTATGCCTTAGGCGTGAAATCGCATACAAGCGTGGATGCGGTGAAAGGTTATTATGATAGTATTATTAAGTATTTAATTTTCGGAAATGTTTTAAAAAATAATACCTATCCTTTAAGTGTAAGTGCAGAGCGTTTAAGTCAGGCTTTACATATAGCAGCACATGTAAAAAAATTAGGGGCTAATAAAGTGGCCCATGGAAGTACAGGGGCGGGTAATGATCAAGTTCGTTTTGATATGATTTTTCAAATCATGATTCCAGGTGTTGAAATTTTAACACCTATTCGTGATTTACAATTAAGTAGAGAAGCAGAAATTACTTATTTAAAACAGAAAGGCGTGCAAATGAATTTCGAAAAAGCTGCCTACTCTATTAATAAAGGTTTATGGGGTACAAGTGTAGGTGGCAAAGAAACCTTGCAGTCAAAGGGTATCTTGCCAGAATCGGCATGGCCAACACCTATGACCAAAGAAGGGCAGCAGGAAGAGATGGTGATTGGTTTTGAAAAAGGAGAAATTAAATCGGTGAATCATAAAACCTTTACGCATCCTACTGAAGCTATTCAGTATATACAATCTATTGCGGGTGCTTATGGTATTGGTAGAGATATTCATGTAGGAGATACCATTATTGGTATTAAGGGTCGTGTGGGTTTTGAAGCAGCAGGGCCCATGGTTATTTTAAAAGCGCATCATGCTTTAGAAAAACATGTGTTAACGAAATGGCAGTTGTCTTGGAAAGACCAACTTGCACAGTTTTATGGTAACTGGTTACACGAGGGTCAAATACTGGATCCCGTGATGCGCGATATAGAAGCTTACTTAACTAGTGCACAAGCGCAAGTAACAGGAACCGTATCTATTCAACTTCATCCTTATCGTTTTCAAATTATAGGTATTGAGTCAGACAATGATTTAATGAGTGCCAAGTTTGGTAAGTATGGAGAAATGAATACAGGATGGACGGGTGATGATGTAAGAGGGTTCACCAAAATATTTGGTAACCAGGTAAGTATTTTTCATCAAATAAAAGAATCGAATAAAAAATAAACGGTAAAGTATTATCGATTAAATATAAAATAATAAAGATGCAAAAACTAAATATTGGTATTGTGGGTGGCGCAGGGTATACAGGAGGTGAATTAGTGCGTGTATTATTGCATCATACTCATGTTGACATAAAATTTGTGCATAGCAGCAGTAGTGCCGGTCAATTAATAAGCTCGGTACATACCGACTTAGTAGGCGACACCGATTTAGTTTTCACCAACAGCCTTCAAGATACTATTGATGTTTTGTTTTTATGTTTGGGACATGGAGAATCGGTTAAATTTTTAGCATCGAATACAATTGCACCTACAATAAAAATTATTGATCTATCACAAGACTTTAGATTAACTAGTACGGCAAAACAAGGAGATAGAAATTTTGTATACGGTTTACCGGAATTAAATAAAGCAGCTATTCAATCAGCTCATAATATTGCGAATCCAGGTTGCTTTGCTACCGCTATTCAATTAGGCTTATTACCCTTGGCGGCTAAAGGCTTATTAAAAGATGTATATACTACGGGCATTACTGGTTCCACAGGGGCGGGTCAAGGTTTATCTAATACAGGTCATTTTAGTTGGAGAGCAAATAATATCCAACCTTATAAAACTTTAGCGCATCAACACTTAGAGGAAATAAAACAAAGCTTGCATCAATTGCAAGGTAATACCAATACAGCTGTTCACTTTGTGCCTTGGAGAGGCGATTTCACCAGAGGTATTTTTGTAAGCAGTATTGTAGAAACTTCATTAAGTCTAGCTGAATTGAATAAATTATATACCGAATTTTATTCGGGCCATCCCTTCACGCATGTCTCATTAAGCCCTATCGATTTAAAACAAGTAGTGAATACCAATAAATGTTTAATGCATATTGAACAAAAAGAAAATAAAATAGTGATACATACAGCTATAGATAATTTATTAAAAGGAGCAGTAGGTCAGGCAGTGCAGAATATGAATTTGATGATGGGCTTAGAAGAAACAGCAGGTATTCAATTAAAAGCAAGTAATTTTTAAAATAAATAAAATGTCTTTATTTCAAGTATATCCTTTACAACCTATTGCCATTACCAAGGCCTTAGGATCTCATGTTTGGGATGATATGGGTAGCGAATATTTAGATATGTATGGAGGTCATGCAGTTATTAGTATTGGCCACACGCATCCGCATTGGGTAAAGCGTATTGAAGACCAATTGCATGCAATGGCTTTTTATTCTAATTCAGTGATTATGCCTATTCAAGAAGAATTGGCGGCTGCCTTAAATAAAATAAGTGGTAAGCAGGACTATCAATTGTTTTTATGCAATAGTGGAGCAGAGGCGAATGAGAATGCTTTGAAATTAGCTTCCTTTCATACGGGCAGAAAAAAAATAATTTCTTTTTCAAAAGCATTTCATGGAAGAACTTCATTGGCAGTGGCTGCTACTGATAATCCTAGTATTATAGCCCCTGTGAATGAAACAGGTAATATTATTTTCTTACCCTTCAATGATGTAGAAGCATTAACGCAATGTTTTGCCAAACAAGGAGATGAAATTGCGGGCGTTATTATTGAAGGTATACAAGGAGTAGCAGGAATCTATGAGGCGTCCAATATTTTTTTACAAACTATTCGTGCCTTATGTGATAAGCATGGCGCCCTTTATATAGCCGATAGTGTGCAATGTGGATATGGCCGTTCTGGTAAATTCTTTGCACATGACTATGCAGGCGTGAACGCCGATATTTATTCAATGGCCAAGGGCATGGGCAATGGCTTTCCTATTGGAGGTATTTTAATAGCGCCCTCTATTAAAGCAAAGTTTGGTTTATTAGGTACTACTTTTGGTGGCAACCCTTTAGCCTGTGCAGCTGCCTTAGCGGTATTGGAAGTAATGGAGAAAGAAAATTTAATGGAAGCTGCTAGTCAAAAAGGAAAATATTTAATAGAGGCATTGAAAAATACTAAAGGTGTGAAAGTAGTTAGAGGTAAAGGACTAATGATAGGATTTGAAATGGAAACAGGACTAGAAGATATCAGAAAAGTTTTGTTGAATGATTATAAAATATTTACTGGAGAAGCAAAGCCGAATGTGATTCGTTTATTACCTTCTTTATCTATAAGTAGTTCAGAGATAGATTTATTTTTAAAAGCATTAACAAAGGCCAGTGCTCAAATTTTAAATAAAGCCAATTAAAGTTTTAACATGAAACAATTTATATCAGTAAAGGATGTGCAGGACATGAACGCTTTAGTAGCAAAAGCGCTTTCCTATAAGAAATCGCCATTTAGTGATAAAAAATTAGGTGCAGATAAACGTATTGGACTCCTTTTTTTAAATCCAAGTTTAAGAACAAGATTAAGTACTCAAGTAGCTGCACAAAATTTAGGCATGGAGCCCATTGTGTTTAATGTTGATAAAGAAGGCTGGGCTTTAGAATTTGCAGAAGGCGCTATTATGAATGGAACCACTGTTGAACACATTAAAGATGCCGCCCCTATTTTAGGAAATTATTTTGATATCCTTTGTGTTCGTACTTTTCCTGGCTTAGAAGATAAACAGGCAGACTATAGCGAAAAAATTATCAAGCAATTTATTAAGTATGCAGGTATTCCAGTGGTGAGTTTAGAATCGGCCACCTTACATCCACTACAATCCTTGACAGATATTATTACTATTCAAGAATCGATAGCATCTAATGCCAATTTTAAAAATAAAAAACCTAAAGTAGTTCTAACATGGGCCCCTCATATTAAACCTATTCCACAATGTGTGGCCAATAGTTTTAGTGAATGGGTGGGTGCATGGGGAGAAGCGGATTTTGTAATTACGCATCCTGAAGGCTATGCACTTTCTACTGAATTTACCAAAGGCGCTACTATAGAACATAACCAAGAACAAGCACTAAAAGATGCCGATTTTGTGTATGTAAAAAATTGGAGTAGCTATGAGCAGTATGGTAAAGTATTAAGTAAAGATGCTAGTTGGATGATGACAAATAAAAAATTAGCACTAACCAATAATGCGAAAGTCATGCACTGCTTACCTGTAAGAAGAAATGTAGAATTAAGTGATGAAATTTTAGATGGTCCCAATAGTTTGGTGACTCAAGAAGCTTCGAATAGAGTGTGGGCAGCACAGGCGGTCTTAGCTGAAATTTTAAAAGCAATCAATATTTAAATTCAATTCGAAAAAATTGCTCAATACATTATGGAATCATTATATGTTATTAAAATAGGAGGCAATATTGTTGACAATCCTGTATTGTTAACTACTTGCTTACAAGCTTTTGCGAAAGTAAAGGGCCAAGCTATTTTAGTGCATGGCGGTGGCAAAATGGCTACCAGTATGGCTGAGTCCTTGGGTGTCGAACAAAATATAATAGAAGGCAGAAGAATTACAGATGAAGCCACATTGAAAATAGTCACCATGGTCTATGCTGGCTATATCAATAAAAATATAGTAGCCCAACTACAATCCTTGGGTGTGAATGCGATGGGTTTATCGGGCGTAGATGGTAATTTAATTCAAGCGCATAAAAGAAATCATGCCAGTATTGATTATGGTTTTGTGGGCGATATTGATGCAGTTAATACTGACTTAGTTTTACAATTACTTTCAACGAATACTAAACTAGTAGTGGCACCCATTACCCACGATGGGAAGGGCCAGCTATTAAATACCAATGCAGATACCATTGCACAAAGCTTGGCCACTGCATTAGCTTCCAAGTATAATGTGCATTTAATGTATGGTTTTGAAAAGGAAGGCGTACTAAAAGATATAAATGAGCCTAGTTCAGTCATTGCGCATATTGATAGGCCGTTGTATATTTCACTTAAAAATCAAAAACTTATTTTTGAGGGCATGATCCCAAAAATAGACAACGCGTTTGAAGCCCTTGATAAAGGTGTAGCATCTGTTATCATTGGAAAGGCTGAAAAAATGAATGAATTAATAAATGGTACATCAGGTACAACAATCACAAAATAATGTCTCAATCACCTACTATACATAATACAAATACCAGCGTCTTGCAAAAAGAGGCCACCGATTTATTAAAAAAATTAATCGCTATACCTTCTTTTAGCAAAGAAGAAGATAAAACAGCCTTATTACTTACTCAGTTTTTTACAGATAAAAATATAAAAGTAAACACTATAAAAAATAATATCTGGGTAGCGAATTTACATTTCGATGCAAGCAAGCCTTCTATATTATTGAATTCACACCACGATACAGTGAAGCCTAATAAAGGCTATACGAATGAGCCCTTTAGCCCTATTGAAAAGGAAGGTAAATTATTTGGGCTAGGTGCCAATGATGCAGGCGGTTGTTTAGTAAGTTTAATAGCTTGTTTTTTACATTTTTATGCATTACCTAATTTAGGGTACAATATTATTTTTCTAGCATCTGCTGAAGAAGAAATTTCTGGCCCTGATGGTATTGAATTAGTATTACCTCAAATACCAAAAATTGATTTCGGAATAGTGGGTGAGCCTACCAAAATGGAAATGGCTATTGCAGAAAGAGGCTTATTAGTTTTAGATGTAATAGCCACTGGTAAAGCTGGTCATGCTGCAAGAGAAGAGGGTGAAAGCGCTTTGTATAAAATATTACCTGACATTGAATGGTTTAAAAATTATCAGTTTGAAAAAGTATCTGACTTATTGGGCAAGGTAAAAATGAGCGTTACAGTAATAGAAACCGAAAACAAGCAACATAATGTATTGCCTTCCACTTGTAAAATAGTAGTGGATGTGCGTGTGAATGAGCTTTATAGTTTTGAGGAAGTTTTAAAAACTATACAGGATAATATTAAAGCAGAAGTGAAGCCAAGAAGTGTAAGAATGCGTTCCACTAGTATTGGACTTGATCATGTATTAGTGAAGGCTGGCAAGGATTTAGGCAAGGGCCATTATGGCTCAGTCACTACTTCTGATAAAGCCTTAATGTCTTTCCCAACTTTAAAAATGGGCCCTGGGGATTCTGCTAGATCGCATACGGCCGATGAATTCATTTATAGCAAAGAAATAGAAGAAGGAATTGTTGATTATATTCAATTACTTGAAAAAATAGTTTAACCATGAGCAAGCTTTGGCAAAAAAATAATAAAGTATCTGAACTAGTGGAAAAATTTACCATTGGCAATGATCAGGCGATGGATATGTATTTGGCGCCCTATGATGTACTAGGTTCTATTGCCCATACCACTATGTTAGCGGAGGTAGGCTTATTAACTGCAGCAGAACAAATAGCTATTAAAAAAGCATTGGTAGCCATTTATGAAAAAATCCAAGCAGGAACTTTTTCATTAGCTCCCGGAGTAGAAGACATTCACTCTCAAGTAGAAATATTATTAACAGAGGCCTTGGGAGATGCAGGTAAAAAAATACATAGCGCAAGAAGTAGAAATGATCAAGTGCTAGTAGATATCAAATTATTTTTACGCGCTGAGATAATAAGTTTAACAGAATCAGTGCATTCATTTTTCAAAGTACTACAAGCAAAAAGTGAAGCACATAAAAATGATTTACTACCAGGTTATACGCATTTGCAATTAGCCATGCCTTCTTCCTTTGGTTTATGGTTAGGGGCTTATGCTGAAAGTTTAGTAGATGATATCACAGTACTTCAAGCGGCTTATAAAGTAGTGAATAAAAATCCATTGGGGTCGGCTGCAGGCTATGGTTCTTCTTTTCCTATTAATAGAATGCGTACTACTGAATTATTAGGCTTTGAATCTTTGAACTATAATGTGGTATATGCACAAATGGGACGTGGTAAAGCAGAAAGAATAACGGCTATGGCCATGGCCAATATTGCAGATACTTTATCTAAATTAAGTATGGACGCTTCTTTATTCATGAATCAAAATTTTGGGTTCATTCAGTTTCCAGAAGAGTTGACAACAGGTTCAAGCATTATGCCGCATAAAAAAAATCCAGATGTATTTGAATTAATAAGATCTTATTGCAATAGAATTAAAGCCTTGCCGAATGAAATAATGATGATGACTACGAACTTACCTTCAGGTTATCACCGCGATCTACAATTATTAAAAGAACATTTATTTCCTACTTTCACAGAACTCAAAAATTGCTTAGAAATGGCTTCCTTGATGATCCAAAATATGGAAGTTAAAAAAGACATATTAGAAGACCCTAAATACCAATATTTATTTAGCGTTGAAGAAGTAAATAAATTGGTGTTAACGGGTATGCCATTTAGAGATGCCTATAAGCAAGTGGGCGCCTCCATTGAAGCAGGTAAATTCACTTATTCGACTGCTCTAGCCCATACTCATGAAGGGAGTATAGGTAATATAGGCACTGCTATTATTGGGGAGAAAATGAAAGCAGTGCTGGCTGAAATGGGCTATGAAAAAGTAACGCAAAGAATTGCCGAATTATTAAATACATAGTGTATTTTTGCTCCCGCATCTATCTTTTAAAAATAGTATAATGAGTATAATGAAAAAACAAATTTTAGTATTAATGGCAGTTGCTACAATGCAATTAGTACAAGCACAAACAAGTCCAAAGCCAGCAACTCCTGCAAAACCAGCCGTTGCAGCTAAAGCAGCCGCTGCAGCTAAACCATTGAAAGTAGGCAATACGAAATTAACAATGAGTGTTACACCTCCTTTAACTATTAAAAATGTGAAAGACAGTGCTTCTTATGCTTTAGGATATAGAATTGCCCAAAGCTTGAATAGTCAAGGACTACAAAAAATAAATTTAGCCGTTTTCAATAAAGGATTATTGGCAGGCTTTGAAGGAAAATCTATCATCATCGATAGTATATTAGATAATTGTATTAAAACATACCAAGAAACAATGAGTGCAGAAAAATCAGCCGCTAACAAATTAGCAGGACAAGAATTTTTAGTAAAGAATGCTAAAAAACCAGGTGTCGTTAGTTTACCTAACGGTATTCAGTACGAAATTTTAATAGCAGGCAAGGACACTACTAAGCCTACTATAAAAGATAAAGTAAGATGTCATTACCATGGCACTTTAATTGATGGATCTATCTTTGATAGTTCTGTTCAAAGAGGTGAACCTATTACTTTCCCATTAAATGGCGTGATTAAAGGATGGCAAGAGTCTTTGCCTTTAATGTCTATCGGAAGTAAATGGAGATTATATATCCCTGCTGAATTAGGCTATGGCGATCGTCAAGCGGGTCCTATGATTGGACCAGGCTCTACTTTAATATTTGAAGTAGAATTATTAGGTATAGAATAATTTTTTACAATATTTTGACAATAGGGGCTTAATAGTAAATCATTTATTTATTAAGTCCCTATTTATAATTAAGATTAATAGGTCTACTATGAAAAAATATGTATTTGCAGTTTTATTGTCAGCTAGCTTGTATGCTTGTTCTCCGAACAATGTAACCATTGATTCCTCTATTGTGAAAATAATGGATAGTGCAGGTGTGGTGGGAAGCTTTGCTTTATTAGAAAATGGATCGGGTAAATTTACCATTGCTAATTTGTCTCATTATAAAGACAGCGCTTCTTCTCCATTAAGTAGTTTTTTCATTTTACCTAGCTTAATCGCATTAGATAAAGGTATTATTAATCACAACCAAGCCTCTTGGGTGTCGATGGATTCTACCTCTTATTATCAAAATATAATTACGCAAATTGGAAGACAAACCATTATAAAAACAATTGATTCTATTCGTTATGGCAAGGGCTTAGTAAGTGCTAATATGGATGCATTTTGGAAAGACGGGTCACTTACCATTACTGCAGATGAACAATTGGGTTTAATCAAAAGAGTTTTTTTCAAAGAATTACCTTTTCAAAAACGTTCTCAAGAAGTTTTCAGAAAGATGATCTTGAAAGAAGATAATAGCAACTATAAATTATCTTATCTCACTGCTGCCGACTCCACTACGAATAATACTTGGGTGATAGGCTATGAAGAAGAAAATACGCATATTTACTTCTTTGTTTTACATACCACTAGTAAAACAGCAGCAGCCACTAACAATTCGGTTGCCCTTTTAAAGAAAATACTATTACAGCAGGGCTTCCTGCAAGGGCTTCGTTAATATTTTAGGTATTACTTCAATTAAATAATTATCTTTACGGTAGTTAATTATGGAACAGTATTGCAATTCTATTACGTCTTATAATCGTTTAATTACACGCGAAGTAAAAGTGGGTAATCTCATCATTGGTGGAGGGCATCCTATTAGGGTGCAAACCATGACTACTACCGACACTATGGCCACTGAAAAAACAGTGGAACAAGTGATTCGTTGTATTCAAGCAGGTGCAGAATTAGTAAGAATTACAGCTCCTAGTAAAACAGAGGCAGAAAATTTAGCGGCTATTAAAGCCTCGCTAAAAGAAAAAGGATATACAACTCCTATTGTCGCCGATATTCATTTCACACCCAATGCTGCAGAAATTGCGGCTACTATTATTGAAAAAGTGAGAGTGAATCCGGGTAATTATGTAGACAAGAAAAAATTTGAACAAATTGAATATACGGATCAAGAATACATAGAAGAAATTGAGCGTATACGAGAAAGATTTACCCCCTTAGTACTTATTTGTAAAGAACATGGAACGGCTATGCGTATTGGAACCAATCATGGTTCTTTAAGCGACCGTATTATGAGTAGGTATGGCGACACCGCCATTGGTATGGTGGAAAGTGCCATGGAATTTTTACGTATTGCAAGAAGCTTGGACTATCATCAGATTATTTTAAGTATGAAGTCAAGTAATCCGCAAGTGATGGTGCAAGCCTATCGTTTACTCATTCAACAAATGCAAGCTGAATTCAATGAATGCTATCCTTTGCATTTAGGTGTTACAGAAGCAGGAGATGGGGAAGATGGTAGAATTAAAAGTGCGGTAGGTATTGGCACATTATTAGAAGATGGCATTGGAGATACCATTAGAGTAAGTTTAACCGAGGATCCAGAATTAGAAATTCCTGTTTGTAAAGACTTAGTAAAAAGATATCCAGCCAATAGAATCAAAGGAGCTGATATGATTCCGCCTATTGCCCAATTACCTTATAGCCCTTTTGAATACAAAAGAAGAGAAACGATTCAAGTGAGTACCATTGGAAGTAAATCGGTGCCAGTGGTGGTGGCCGACTATAAAAATAAAACTGCATTATTACCATCCGATTTAATGGCGATTGGATATATATACGACGAAGCCATAGATAAGTGGACCATTACCGATGCGGCTGCCGACTTTATTTATAGCCCAACTGATTTATTATCTTTTGATTTACCTGGCACATTACGCGTAATAACAAGCCCTGCTCTTTGGGAGATGTCAGCCGATACTCAAAAGTATTTACCCTTATTTAATTTTAAAACTTATTTCCAGGCAACTAAAAAAAGCGATAGTATCAACTTTGTAGAAGTAGATTGTTATGGAAGTAAAAATGGCATTAGAGACGAGCAACTGCTGTCCATTGCGAAGGACCCTACAGTGGTATTTTGTTTAAGCAGTACATTGTCACATGCCATGCCTGCAGTTAGAAGAATGATAATGCGCATGATGGAATTAAAAATTCAATCTCCTATTATATTAGTAACAGATAGTGCTTGGCAAACGACAGACGCGCATTTAATTCATTTTGCCACCGAGACGGGGGCGCTTTTATTAGATGGTTTTGGAGATGGTATTTGCATTGGCATACAAGGTAAGCAAGTAGAGGCTTCAACTAGTGAAAATGAAGCTGGTACTGAGCATGCGCAAGTTTCTGGAAGAAATTATTATAGCAATGATTCAGTGCAGCAGTTTTTAAATTCAACGGCTTTTGGTATTTTACAAGCCACGCGCACCAGAATTTCTAAAACAGAATATATTTCTTGTCCAAGTTGTGGTAGAACCTTATTTGAATTGCAAGAAACCACTGCAAAAATTAGAGCAGTGACCAGTCATTTAAAAGGTTTAAAAATTGCCATCATGGGTTGTATTGTCAATGGTCCTGGAGAAATGGCCGATGCCGATTTTGGTTATGTGGGAAGTGGAGTGGGTAAGATAACTTTATATAAAGGAAAAGAAGTGATGAAGCGTAATATAGATAGTGCGGTGGCGGTAGATGAACTTATACTTCTTTTAAAAGAACATAATGCCTGGATAGATCTAGTCTAATTTTTTTGACCTTACTTCTTTTTAATTTTAATCATGTACCTACTTATTTATATTTTAGTTTATTTATTTTCTCTTTTACCATGGAGGCTACTTTATTTTATAAGTGATATTATTGCTTTATTACTACAACATGTTTTCAAATATCGTGTAAAAATAGTGGGGCAAAATTTAGCGATTGCTTTTCCTCAAAAAACTGCAAAAGAAAGACAAAAAATTGCCAATGAATTTTATCAGCAGTTTACCGATTCTTTTATTGAAACTTTTAAGCTTATTTCTATTTCTGATAAAAATTTTGACAAAAGGTTTACCTCTAATGTAGAAGTTTTAAATAAGCTACATGCAACGGGGCAGTCTGTTCAAATTATGGCAGGGCATTTTTTTAATTGGGAATTCGCGAACTGGGGTGTGGGTAAATATAGCAATTACCCTTTCATTGCAGTGTATATGCCATTGAGCAATCCTTATTTTAATAAAATTATTTTAAAATTAAGAATGCGTTTTGGTAGCATAATGATTCCAGCTACTAATTTTAAATCACAGTTTCATAAATATGCTACCCAAGGCAATTACGCCATGGCCTTAGCCGCAGATCAAAATCCAGGCAATCCTTTGTCGGCCTATTGGGTACCTTTTTTTGGAAGACTAACCCCTTTTGTAAAAGGTCCAGAAAAAGGTGCTCTTTTAAATAATACCGCCCAGGTATTTGTACATTTTTACCGTGTGAAAAGAGGCTATTATCATTCAGAATATGAAGTCATGACGACTTCTCCTAATTATTTTAAAGACGGGCAGTTAACGGCCTTGTATGTAAAAATATTAGAAGAGAAAATTAAAGCAAAACCTGCCAATTATTTATGGAGTCATCGAAGATGGAGATATGAATACGATGCTTCAAAGCATGAAAAACTAGTAGTGCATTAGTTTACTATAATTACTATAGTAAACTCGGTGAGATAAATTTAGGTAGCTTAGTAATAATATTAATTAAGTAAAATATCATCGTCAGTAGGAGCCTTCGTTTTAGTGACTTCGAAACTAAATTTTTCTTTCAAACTTTGTACTGCTACCCAGCCACCTTCGACTATTCTAATATTATGAATGCCTTGCTTTTTTAAAAGACTCGCAGCCAGTGTGCTATTGTCTCCATTTTCAGTAAGTATATAAATATTAAAGTGTTCGTCTAGCTCAGACATAGAGCCAGGATCACCCATATCAGCTAAAGGCAGAGATACCGAATTTTTTATATGACTTTTATTAAAATCGGCTTCTGTTCTACAATCTAATACCATCAAGTATTCATCGAAAGGAATATCCATGGCCAGTTCATCTACTTCTACATCAATAATTAAGTCAACCCTTTTATCAGCTGCCCAAGTAGCAAAGCCACCTTCTAAATATCCTTTGATGCCTGTGAATTCAGCCTTTGTAAAATAAGCCAACGTTTCCGCTGCAATGGACTGGTCTAAAATAAAAACAAGGGGACTATCTTTTCTAATAATGTCCATGGCAATAGCATACTTTGCAGTGAGTGGTGTAATATGTATTGCATTTGGAACATAGCCAAGCATGAATGCTGCGCTGGGCCTTGCATCAATTATTAAGACCGATTCGTCTTCAATGATTGTAAGAAATTGGGCTAACTCTACTTGCATACTATCCAACAAGTTGTTCTACAAATTTATTGATTTGCTCTAAGCGGTTGTAATCGACAGCATAATAAATAAATTTTCCTTCACGAATAGTAGTTACAATGCTAGCTCTTCTTAGAATTGCTAAATGTTGTGAAGCCACAGATTGTTCCAATCTTAACTTTACATAAATTTCTGTAACAGTTACTTTTTTATGTTCGTCAATTAATTTTACAATTTGTTGACGAAGCTTATGATTTAAAGCGCGCAATATCATTGCGGCTTTTTTACTGTGTAATAAATCTACTTTCAATGGACTTGCGCCATTTGCTAATTGTAGTTGTGGTAATGACTGATTCATGTTCTTTTATTTTGGGGGTTAAACACTAGTACAAAATTACAATTAAAATTTAAAATATAATTTATATTTTATATGTAAAATGGTAGAGACATGGGTTTTGTGTATGATATTTGCTAACATCTTAGATTCTCTTATACAAAAAAGGTTTAAAACCACTCATCACATTTTTGAGCTAATTTTTTTATATAAAGCAGCTATTTTTTAAAGAAAAATTCTTTTAAATAGGAGGGGCTGCTATAGGCAGTATCTACAAATTCACCTTTGGTAAATGCGACTTCTGCTAACTGAATGTTATCCAATATATTATAAGACTGTTCCACATAAAATAGGGCAGGGTCTTCCACTAAGGCCTTGGCCTTGGTGGCCGCCGACCCAATACAAAGCGTTGGTAGTTTTTCGATTAAGCTTGTTAAATAATTACTGTCAATGACGATGGCTTGCTCAGCAAGTTGGCAATTTAATTTGCTATCATAAATGGCACCAAAGACTTCCATTCTTTTAGCATCTATCATGGCAAAAATTTGCACCTGCGCTTTCTTTTCAATAAACCATGCTTGCTTAGAGGCGGCATTGGCTAATAGGGCAAGGGTAGAGAGTCCTATAATTGGTTTATTTAAAGCATAGGCAATGCCTTTAGCACTCGATAGACCCACTCTTAAGCCTGTATAAGATCCTGGGCCCATTGTTACTGCAATGGCATCAATACTATTTAAAGGAATGGCTGTTTCGGCCACTAATGTTTGAATAGCCACCTGCAAAAAGGAAGCATGTGTTTGAAATACCTCGTTTTCTTGAATAGCCTTTAAGACTCCATTTTGGCTAATGGCTACCATGGCCTTTTCGCCAGCTGTATCAATATGCAATAGGGTTGCCAAGTTCTTTTAAATGTTTTACAAAAATAGGTGGTGAATTGCTAGAAAAACAAGAAATTGCAATCTTAATTCAATATTATGTCAAAAGAAATCATTCAATCCAGTAAAGTGCCTGCACCCATTGGCCCCTATAGTCAAGCAGTTATTGCTAACGGTTTTTTATTTGCTAGTGGTCAGGTAGCATTTGATCCTGCTACAGGCGAATTAGTCTTAACCGATATCCAAGCGGAGACAAGACAAGTTATGGAAAACATCAAGGCTATTTTAGAGGAAGCGAAACTAAGTTTTGCCAACGTGGTGAAGACTACCATCTTTTTAAGCGATATGCAATTATTTGCACAAGTAAATGAAGTCTATGGAAGTTATTTTACGGCTAATTTCCCTGCGCGAGAAACAGTGGCTGTAAAAACATTACCACGCAATGTAAATATAGAAGTAAGTATTACAGCGGTTATTGCTTTATAATAAACTGATAACTTGTTTTCAGTACCAAATTTTGATGGGGCTTCATTAATTGAAGCCCTATTTTATTATTAAAACAATTGGGTATGCCACTTAAATTTTCAATAGCAATACTTTTTCTATCTGCAGGTATATATAATTGTAAGTAAGGGTAGTTCATCAGTGGCTGAACAATTAATTGATATTTTTCATTTTCAAGCACACAGGTATTTGCTGAAGCGTTCACTAGATAGCAGTTGTCTAAATGAAGGGCTCCTATTTTTTTACTCATTGCAAATTCGTTTTCATCTAATATTTTCCCAGTAGGCAGTAGCATTTCATCGTACTCAATTTTCCCATTCGCTTTTAATTCTATAAATGTATCATTGACACTGGCATCTAATTTAAAATAAGGATGCCATCCATCCATCATAGGAATGGTTGAATCAGTTAAGTTGGTGATAATGGTTTCTGCGGTCACTACATTATTTTTAAGCAAATGCCATTTTATAAGTACAGTATAAGCAAAAGGGAATCCTTTATCTGTAGCCTCATAATGGTATTTTAAATGTAGATAAGCACCCTGGTCATCTGTTTCAGTTAATTCAACACTGAACAGCGCGTCATACAAAATACCATGAAGGGCATGTTTTTCATGGTAGAATTTTTCTATGGTATAAGTTTTGTCTTCAAATGTATACTGCCCGTTTTGGATCCGACAAGAAAAGGGGCTCATTTTCCCCCCTTTAAATCCACCTGCTTCAAAATCCCCCCAACCCTTTGAAAAATCATTGCCTTCCACTATTTCCATTGATTTTGAATGGCCCATTACCTGCCAGCTATTTAATAAGGCCCCCTTAGTGACTATTTCTATAACGGTCTTGGTGCTTGTATCTATTAATCGAACAAGTTCAAAATGGCTAAGAGGGGCAATTTGAATTTCAAAAGACATGGCAAATTGTTTGAGTGGAAAATTAAAACTATTCTATTAACTTTGGATAGTAATAAATAAAATATGTATAAAAGTTTATTTTTCGCATGCCTGTTTATCTCTTTAACCAGTTTTGGTCAAAAAGGGAATAAGTATGATAGTACTGTTAAAATGGGTAAAGCAGGTTATCGTGTTACTTGTATGAATAGAAGTATAGATCGTAATACTTTAAATATTAGGCCCATTGGTTTTAAATCAGAAACAAGGGAAGCGAGTCTCGAATTAAGGGGCAGGGTGGTTTCTACCGAAATCGACGATTTAAACAATGATGGATTTCCCGACATTATCATTTTCGTAATGGATGCCAAAGATAAATTAAGCCTTTTTAGTGTTGGATCGAGAGACAATGAAAGAATAGAGCCTATTTATTTTCCAGATATTACCAATGATATGCAATTAAGTAAGGGCTATAGAGGTCAGGATGAATATAAATTAGTTGAAGGTGTACTTTTTAGAAAGTTTCCCATTTTCGAATCAGATACAACTATTAAAACACCCACTAATAAGGTTAGACAAATTATGTACAGGGTAATGACAGGTGATCAAGGTAGCTGGCGATTTAAATCTTTCAAGAGTTTTGATTTAGTAGCGGACTAATTTTACTCGCCTTTCGTAATGACTATTTTACCAACGGATTTTTCATTACCCATATCATCCCTTACAAATACAAGGTAAATGCCAGTGGCCACTTTATTACCAGACGATGATTTTCCATTCCAAATAGCTTGTCCGCCTAAAGCGCGTGTTTCAAATACTAAGCTTCCACTTATATCGGTTATTTTCACGAGTGCATTTTCTACGAGTCCTCTAAAAGCAATGGGTCCATTATAAGTAGGGGGCACTGGATTAGGAAAGATTTTAATTTCGCTTTGCTTGGCAGTTCCTTCTGTTGCAAAACCTCTATAACTTACCATTTCATTAGCAGTATTAAAAAAAACTTCTCCGTACTTGGGTTCTATTAAAATTTGCAAAATGGTATCGTTAGGAAGGGGGCTATTATTTTTGGTGAAATGTTCAATGATAGAACTACCGTCTGCACTTAATAACCAAACTCCATTTTGAGTGCCTACCCATTTTCTATTCGCTCCATCTACAGCAATGCAGTTCACCGATTCTCTTTGCAATAATAATCCCAGAAATCCATTGGTGTTTTTGATAGTAGGTAGGTAGGCATCGCAAATATCTTTACTAATATCTCCACAATTTAAAATGCCAATACCATTATCGGTGCCCACCCAAATAGAACCTGTATTGTCTAGGGCAACACTTAAAACAGTATTACTTGGTAAATTACCTGAAGACTTTGAAGTATTTAATTGTTTCCAAATAGTAGTACTAAAATATTTATTGGATTGATAGACGTAGAGTCCTTGATTCGCGGGGCCTGGTATCCAAGCTTGCCCTTGGCTATTAACAACCATTTTCTTTAATCCATTTTTTAAATAATTGATGGGTAGCGGAATGCTTGTCCATTTATTATCTTGTTTTTGAACAATTCCTTGCCCGTCTTGTAGCCCCCAAAAAATTCCATCCTTTGAAAATTGTACTTGTGTATAATTTCCAGCTAATGCATTGGGGCTAATGGTTTCAATACTATTCGAACTTATATTGTAATGCAAAAGAGAAGCTCCAGCTGTAAACCACCAACTAGCATCTAGAGGGTCAATGCTTGCAGCAGTAATTAGGGGTAAATTAACGCCGTTTAACTTGGTATAATTTTTCCAACCCGCATCACTATAGCTGCTAAAGCCTCCTACCTTTTCTCCAAAAGGGGCTAACAAATAATCGCCGTTTACAAAACCAGCACCTCTTATTTTTTCAGAAGGCCCTCCTAAGCTTATATTTTTGGTCTCTGTATTTTTTACAATTAATCCATTGAGGCTATCGGCGATCCAAATTGTATTTTGGTCTATGGCCATGTCTACTGGCATGGCTAAGAAAGTTTTATCAAGTATGTTAGTAGTAGTATTATTGGTATTTAAATTTAGCAAGCTTCCGTTGGCGCCATTCGATTGAATAATATATAAGCCCTCCTTATGCGCAAATGCGTTATTGATAATATCAATGCTTGTTTGGTAAATAGGACTAGTTATTGGCAATTGATATATATTTTTATTGCCTATGGCATAGACAGTTTTATTAAAACTACTTAGTTTTTTAGCATCTGTATATCCATTTATTTTTTTCCACTGGTTACTTGTTATATAATTATTTTTTAAAGCCGTGCTAAACAATCCCTCTTCAGTTAAGGCGTACAAGCTATCAGCAGTGCTAATAGTTTGATAGGTGATAATGGCCTGCCTGGTATTATTGGCAAACCAAGTATCCTTTATTTCATGTTTGATTAAGTCCACTACTACAATGCCAAAATGAGTAGAAACCAATGCCCATGGACCCAATATTTGAATAGAATTTATTTTTTTATTCGCATATACTTTAGATAAATAAATATCGGCAATAGAGATAATTTCATCTCCCTTAACTATATCAATATTGCTATTTTTATAAGCAACCATTAATTGCGACTGTATGGGGTCCCAAGCAATGGCAGCAATTTCTATTTCATGTAATCCATTCGACTTACCTAAAAATTGAATATTATTTTTTGCATCAATACTAAATACTTGATTCGTTGTTGCGCCATACAAAACATTTCCTTTAACTAAATGCTGTACACTTTTATTATTGTAATGCTCTCTCCATTGACCCAAAGGTCCTATGGGTGTTTGCGCAGTAGCTTGCAGAAAAATGCTTAGCCAACATAGGCCTAAAAAACATTTCTTAAACATGTTTTTAGTTAAGTGAGGCATAAAGGGCATCTTGAATTTTAGCTCTTATATTAGACTCGCTAAAAGCTTTATTGTCTCTAGTAGGATACACTCTATTGGATAGAAAAATAAATAATAATTCTTTTTCAGGATCGGCCCATACACAAGTGCCTGTAAAACCTGTATGACCAAAAGTGCTAGGGGAGGCGCTTAAACAAGGATAGGGATCTGCAGCAGTTGCATTATTTTTTTCGGGTTTATCAAATCCTAAACCACGACGACTATTATCTGTATTATAAGCAGTAAATAAATCAACTGTACTTTGATTGAAATAATTTTTTCCATTCCAAGAACCTTTATTTAAGAGCATGAGATATAATTTAGCTAAATCGCTTGCGTTGCTAAATAAACCTGCATGACCTGCAATGCCTCCCATGACAGAGGCGCCTTCATCATGCACCGCGCCTTGAATTAATTCATGACGGTAATAATTATCGACTTCAGAGGCTGCAATATTATTTAAGGTTGTTTTTGTTAAAGGTAAAAATCCGGTAGACTGCATTTCTAAAGGTGCATAAAATTGTTGCGTCGCATAATCTTGCAAACTCATTCCCGTTACTTTTTCTACAATCAGCCCTAAGAAAATAAAATCGTTATCACTATATACATATATACCAGGCTTAGTCACGGGGCTTCTTAAAATTTTATTTTTAATACTGTCTTCCCAGTTATCTAATAAATATTTAGTGGGGGTGATCATTTTATGATGGCTATTGTCAGGTATTTTTGTAATGAGCCCATCGAGGTATTCCCCTGTGGGGCTTAATAATGCTTCATAAAATTTGATATAAGGGTATAGGCCTGCTTGATGCAGTAGTAAGTCTTTTAAAGTTATAGAAGCTTTAGCATTGCCTAGTACCCAGGGTAAATAGTCGCCAATAGTTTTATTGATATCTACTTTTCCTTGCTCTACTAGTTTCATAATAGATACGGTAGTTGCAGTTATTTTAGTCACTGAAGCTAAATCGTAATAAGTGTCTAAGCTAACAGGTGCAGAGCCTTCACCTGCAGTATAACCATAGGCTTTATTGAAAATAATTTTATTATTTTTTGCCACTAATATTTGACAACCGGGTATGGCTTTTTTATCAATGGCCTCTTGCACCATCTCGTCAATAAAAGATAAATTTGGCGCAGTGGGTGCTATGATACTTGTACTAGATTCCAAGGGATGACTTCCTGTACCATAGGGTAAGTCCTCGCTGACTGTAACGGGAAGCTCGCCTGTAGCTTGTATTTTACCTTCGATCCAATGAAGTGCAGCTTCTTGTGTAAAGGCATTGTCTTCGTAGGCAAATAAGATATTTTGTATTTTACTAAATTCACCTACTGCATAAGGATTACCAAAAATTAAATGAAACCAATTGGCAGGATGTGCTTCATTTAAAAATTGAATCATTTGACTTGGTATTTCAAAATGATTAGCAGGCTTACGATTATAATTATGTAAACCCACAATAACTTGATCAAATTGAGTTAATGATTTTTTGACTGTTTCAAGGGCGCTGCTATCTTTAGCATTGATGTAAAATATTTGAAAACCGTATTTTTCTGTAAGTGCTTGCGTAAGCAAATTCGGTTTCGCAAGATTTAAGGCAATATAGGCTGTCTTTTTTTGAAGCCCCATACTATTCCCTGCGCTAGGTTTTACAAAACTAAGTGACTGTGCAGCCATTTGAGATTTAATGGCTCCTACCGATTTATTTAAATCTGCAATGATATTCGTAGTATCAATAGGTTGAAAATTATTTAAACCATATTTATATTTTGCCGCTAATACTTTTTTAACTCTTCGGTAAATATCTTTTTTAGTAATGCGCCTTTCTTTAATGGCTAATTTTATTTTTTCAATAGAGGCTCCAATATCACCAGGTAAACAAAGCATATCATTGCCAGCAAGTAGGGCTTGCACATTGGCTTCTCCTTTAGGAAAATAATTACCAATGGCTTGCATATCTAAAGCATCTGTTACTGCAATGCCTTTAAAGCCTAAATCTCTTTTTAGTAAATCATGAATGGCTTTTGAAGATAAAGAAGTAGCGTACTTAGGTCTGTTGTCAATAGCAGGTACCGATAAATGCCCTACCATCACCGATTCAATACCTGCATCAATCAAGGCTTTGAAAGGAGCTAGTTCCATTTCTGTTAGCTGTTCCATGCTTTTATTAATCACAGGAATATCTACATGAGAATCTACCGATACGTCTCCATGTCCTGGAAAATGTTTAGCAGTGGCCATTATACCATTGTCTTGCAAGCCCTTCATAAAGGCAATACCATGTTGAATGACTCTTTGTTTATTTTGACCAAAACTTCTTTCATTAATAACGGGGTTGCTTGGATTATTATTGATATCTACATCGGGTGCATAATTTACTTGTATACCTAATCTTTTACATTGAGCTGCTACAGCGGCTCCCATTTGATACACTAAATGATCAGAAGAAATGGCACCTAAAGAAAGTTGTCTTGGGAACATTTCAACACTGTCTAGCCGCATACCCACACCCCATTCTGCGTCCATGGTAATAAGTAGCGGTGTTTTAGCAATAGATTGATAATAGTTTGTTTGCATGGCTTCTCTCACTGGACCTCCTTGAAAAAAACATAAACCACCTACATTGTATTTTTTTATCAGCGCTGAAAGGGTGTCTAATTTTTTAGTATCCCAATTACTATGCGCTCTAATAATCATTAATTGAGCAATCTTCTCGTCTAATGACAATTGCTTGAATTGATTTCTAATCCATTTTTTTTCATCCTTGCTTTGTGCAAAGCCCTGTGCAATAAAAAATAAGCAAAGCGTAATAATGAGCAGTATTTTTTTCATGTGTATTTTTTTTCAATCGCTATTTATAACAATTGATGGTATTGCAATTTAAGGATAAAAAAAAACTTACCCTAGGTTAGGTAAGTTTTTTATATAAGTTAGTGGGGGTCTTTTAGGGGAGTGTGACTCATGCATCAGAAAAGGCCTATGCCTTTTCTTCTTATCGCAAAAGGCTTATGCCTTTTGCTCTTCTTCTTCCTCGTCCGCCTCAGGTAAAGTAGGTTCTACTTTATGCTTTTGCAGTTGCGCAAACCATTTTATCATTTTTTTCATATCGCTAGCATACACTCTTGTAAAGTCCATGTTAGGGTAAGTCTTTTTAAAGTAGGCTTCTACCGATTTTGCTTCTTTTTCATTGGGTAAGGCCTCTTTAGATTTACCCATGGCTATAAATACTTCCGCTAAAAATACGTTTTCGCGGGTGGTAAATACCTCAATGCTCTCTAAATGAGAGAACTGGTGAGCCCTAGAGCTAATGAATTGAGTGGTATCATTTTCTAGTGATTTAGCTATCGCGCCATCGCTTTTGCTGGTCAATAATTCAAATAATCCTGATAGGCCAGAAACGGCGATTAGTTTGCTGTATTCCATAAATTCGGTGTAGTTTTTTTACGGGCGCAAATTACTGAAAAACACCCAATTTTCGTTTTTTAAACTACCTTTGTTTATCAATAAAACGAAAGGGTATGCCAGGTTTTGAAATGTTTGGAGCAGAAGAAAAAAAAGAAGTGAATGAGGTCTTAGAGACCGGCATTCTAATGCGTTATGGTTTTGATGGCGCTAGAAATGGGATGTGGAAATCAAAAGAGCTAGAACAGGCTATTTGTAGCCGTTTCGAAACTCAATATGCACAATTAACCTCTAGTGGTACCGGTGCTTTAACCACCGCCATGGTTGCCTTAGGCGTTGGAGTGGGTGACGAAGTAATTATGCCTGCCTTTACTTTTGTAGCAAGTTTTGAAGCCATTTTAAGTGTGGGGGCTGTGCCCATTTTAGTGGATATTGATAGCTCACTTACCTTAGACCCGGCGGCAGTGGAAGCAGCCATTACCCCTAAAACAAAATGTATCATGCCCGTGCACATGTGCGGATCTATGGCCGATTTAGATGCCTTAAAGGCTATCTGCGATAAACATAATTTAATATTATTGGAAGATGCTTGTCAAAGTATCGGAGGCACTTATAAAGGAAAACCATTAGGTAGTATTGGTCATGCAGGTACTTTTTCTTTTGACTTTGTAAAAACAATTACTTGTGGCGAAGGTGGTGTGGTGATGACGAATAGTAAAGAAGTGTATACCAAGGCAGATGCCTACACCGATCATGGACATGATCATGCAGGTGTGGATAGAGGAGCCGATTTACATCCATTTTTAGGGTATAATTTTAGAATTAGTGAATTGCATGCAGCCGTTGGTCTTGCACAAATAAGAAAATTAGATCAGTTTTTAACGATACAAAAAAGGAACAATCAAATTTTAAAATCTTATATGGAAAAAGTGCCAGGCATTGTATTTAGAACGGTGCCGGACCCTGCAGGAGATAGTGGAAGTTTTTTAACTTGGTTTTTACCATCACAGCAAGCCACTGAAAAAGTAATAGAGGCAATGAAGCAAGCCAATATATTAGCAGGTAATTTTTATTGGTATGCTAACAACTGGCATTATATTAAAAAGTGGGCGCATCTTAAAAATGTACAAAGCTTGTCTGCCTTAAATGAGCCTCAGCAAAAAGCACTAGCTGCATTAAGTACAAAAACATTTGAAAAAAGCGATGCCATTATGAGTAGGGCCATTTCCACAGCCATTAGTTTAACTTGGACAGAAGCCCAAGTGCATGAAAAAGGAGCTACATTTTTAAAGGTGATAGAAAAGGCAATTTCTTAAAGCAGCGATTATGTCATTAGGCCAATCCTTGCAGCAAAGACAATTACAAAGATTGTCACCACAGCAAATACAACTGATGAAGTTGTTGCAAATTCCTACTGCCCAAATAGAACAAAGAGTAAAAGAAGAGTTGGAAGAAAATCCAGCCTTAGAAATGAATGCCGATTTATTGGAAGGAGATATGGAAAAGTCGGTAGAAGAAATGCCCGATGATTTATTGCAAGGTAGTTTAGAAGAAGAGGAAGCGATTCCGGTAGATGAATTTGAAATGAGCAATGAAGAATTAAGTGATTATAGTTTTGACGATGAAGGAGATGTAGCTGATTATAAAACCAAGGACGATTATTATCCAGAGCTAGATAATGACAAAGTCATTCCCATTAGAGCAGAACAAAGCTTACATGAATTATTAATGGATCAATTGAGTATGTTGGATTTGGCCGACCATGAATATAAAATTGCAGAACAAATTGTGGGGAGTTTAGATGATGATGGTTATTTGAGAAGAGCCTTACAATCTATTGCCGATGATTTAGCCTTTAAACAAAGTATGTGGGTAGAAGAAAAAGAAATTGAAGCCTTGTTATTGAAAGTGCAACAGTTTGATCCACCGGGTATTGGCGCAAGAAACTTACAAGAATGTTTATTGATTCAATTAAGAAGAAAGCAAGCCGAGCTAAGAGAAGAAGCCTTGCAAGACCCGGCTTCAGATGAAATAAGAAAACTAGCTATTATAGTCATAGAAAAACATTTTGAAGAATTTACACGCAAGCACTATGATAAAATACAGAAGAGCTTGCATTTAGAAGAGTCTCAAATAAAAGAGGTACTTCATCAAATAATTTCTCTGAATCCTAAGCCAGGGGCTGAGACTGGGCATATGAGCGAGGCCGATAAATACATTATTCCAGATTTTACCGTGCTTATTAATAATGGCCATTTAGAATTAACCTTAAATAGTCGCAATGCACCACCCTTGGTTATTAGCGATGACTATAAATTAATGCTAAAAGAATACGAACGCAGTAATAAGCAAGATAAATCGCAGAAGGAAGCTGTATTTTTTATCAAACAAAAAATTGATTCGGCTAAATGGTTTATTGAAATGATTCAACAAAGACAGCAAACCTTATTGCACACCATGAAATCTATATTGGTGCATCAGGAAGCATTCTTTATGACGGGCGATACTACTAAGTTAAAGCCCATGATTTTAAAAGACATAGCAGAAAAAACTTCTTTAGATGTTTCAACCGTAAGTAGGGTGGCCAATAGCAAGTATGTTCAAACGGAGTTTGGTACTTTCTTATTAAAATATTTTTTCAGTGAGTCTTTAACCACCGATTCTGGAGAGGAAGTAAGTACTAAGGAAGTAAAAGCCATCTTAGAAGAACTATTAGAATCGGAAGACAAGCATAAGCCTTTTAGTGATGACGAGTTAACAGAGCAGTTGCAAGAAAAAGGCTATAATATTGCTAGAAGAACCGTTGCTAAATATAGAGAACAATTAAATGTACCCGTTGCTCGATTGCGCAAAGAATTGTAGTAAAAAAAACGACTAATGGAAAATCAATCACCGAAGTTCTTAAAATTATTAGCTCATCTAGTGTCTTATGTATTACACCCCTTATTTATTCCTACTTATTTTTTTCTTTATTTAATGCAAGTTGTGCCTTTTGAATTTGCTAGTATTACCGACTGGCAATTGAAATTAAAATTATTTAGTGTTTTTTGGTTAACCGCTTTTTTCCCAGCCTTTGCTGTTTTTTTATTATGGAGATTAAAATTTAGTGATAGTATATTCTTAAAAACACAGAAAGATAGAATTATCCCTTATGTGATCGTGATGTTTTTTTATTGGTGGATGTATTATTTAAGTAGAAACTTTGCAGACCAACCTTTGGCTTTAAAATATTTTTACTTTGGTATTTTTATTGCTAGCGCCATTGGGCTTACGGCAAATCATTTTATAAAAGTGAGTTTGCATACAATGGGAGTAAGTGGTTTATTAACGGCGGTCGTACTCGTAAGCTTTACTTATCCTATTAATAATTTACCATGGGTAGTGGCATCTGTTGCAATAGCTGCCATCGTATGGAGCGCCAGAATGATAGTAAGTGATCACACGAATAAAGAGCTAGTAGTGGGTTTTGTCATTGGACTTAGCACGCAATTAGCAGCGTTTTTATGGGTGAACTAATTTTAAATTATAGACTATGACTTGGCTTCAATTAGGAAAGAACATTGTAAAGTATAAAGTAGCGGCTTTAACTTTTTTAGCATTGAGCACCCTGTTCATGGGCTATTTTGCAATACAAGTTAAGCTAAGCTATGAGTTTACAAAAGCCATTCCTGAAGACAATCCAAAATTTGTTATCTATCAAGATTTTGTAAAAAAATTTGGTGTCGATGGCACTACAATGGTCGTGGGCTTTCAAACCGATTCATTTTTCACAGCAGGCCTATTTAATCAAGTAGCCGACTTGCAAAAAGATATCAAAACCATAGCCGGCGTCACAGAGGTATTGAGTGTACCCAATGCCTATACCATTGTTAAAGATAGTGCTGCGAGTAAATTCTTACCACATAAAATTTTTAATGCGCCCTATACTTCTGATAGCGCTTTAGCTGCAGATAGAGCTGTTTTAGAAAGCCTTCCTTTTTATAAAAATTTAATGTATAACCCCAGTAGCCATGCTTATATAATGGCTATTAGTTTTTTACCAGATTCAATTAATAGTGGCGCTAGGTCGGCTATTATTAAAAATTTACAATCTAAGTTGGATGGTTTTGCTTCTAAAACAAAATTAGCTGTGCATATTAGTGGCCTGCCTTATATCAGAACTATACTTGCAGATAGAATTAAAAAAGAAATGCTATGGTTTCTAATAGGGTCCTTATTATTATCGGCTATTACTTTGTTTTTATTTTTTAGATCTATCTCCGCCACCTTACTTAGCTTGTCTGTGGTTGTGATGGGGGTAATTTGGAGTTTTGGAACCATGGTTTTATTAGGCCAAAAAATTACTTTACTTACTGCACTTATTCCTCCATTAATTGTGGTCATTGGTATTCCTAACTGCATTTACTTTTTAAATAAGTACCATACTTCCTATAAAGCAACCAATCATAAACAAGAAGCCATTGAGCAAATGGTGGGCAGAATGGGGGTTGTTACTTTGTTTTGTAATATTACAGCAGCCATTGGTTTTTTTGTTTTTGCTTTTACCAAGAGCCCTTTATTAAAAGAATTTGGTTGGGTATCTGGTTTAAATATCATGGCCTTGTTTTTAATTAGTTTATTATTTATACCCCCTGTACTTACATATTTACCGCCGCCTAGTACTAAGCACGTAAAATATTTAGAAAACAAATTTTTAGAAAGGGTATTGCTTAAAATAGAAAGGTGGACATTTCAGCATACGAAATGGGTATTTGCCATTACCAGTATTTTAGTGGTAGTATCTATCATGGGTTTGATGCGTATAAAGAAAGAAGCCTTTATTGTAGATGATTTACCTAAAAAAGATACTTTATATACCGATCTAAAATGGTTTGAAAAAGAAGCGGGTGGGGTAATGCCTTTGGAGATAATCATTGATACTAAGAAAAAAAATGGTTTGGTGCGCTCTATTAAACCCTTAGAAGCGATTGATGAACTACACCAATATTTAGAACAACAACCTGAGTTGGGAAAGCCATTGGGTTTATTAGAAGGTATTAAGTTTGCAAAACAAGCTTTTTATGATGGCGACTCAAACGCCTATACGGTGCCTACTGGAACTGAAATGGCCTTCATGGCCCCTTATTTAAAAACAGATTCTCAAAAAACAAGTACTGCAATAGGCACAAGCCCCACGCAGTTATTATCTAAATTTATTGATTCAGCTAAAAGAGAATCAAGGGTGAGTGTGAATATGAAAGATATTGGAAGCGCTCAGCTGCCTTTCTTTTTACAAAGACTAGATAGTGCAACAAAGGCTATTTTCGATACTAGTAAATACAAGGTGGAAATTACAGGATCTAGTGTCACCTTTTTAGAAGGCAGTAATTTTATTGTAAGAGGCTTAGGTGAATCTATATTTTGGGCATTTTTATTAATTGCCATTTGTATGATATTCTTATTCCGTTCTTTTCCTATTTTAATGTGTTCTTTAGTGCCCAATATTGTACCCTTACTTATAACGGCAGGCTTAATGGGATGGGTGGGTATTTCTTTAAAACCCTCTACAGTACTGGTATTCAGTGTGGCCCTTGGTATAGCCATTGATGTAACTATTCGTTTTTTAGTAAACTATAAACAGGAACTACCACGTTTAAATAATAATGTGCATGCAACACTTATTCAAACCATTAAACACACTGGGATTAGTATTATTTATACCTCTTTAGTGTTGGTGGCAGGTTTTGTTATCTTTTGCTTTAGCGATTTTGGAGGTACCAAGGCTTTAGGATGGCTTACATCCCTTACACTAGTTGTAAGTACATTCACCAATTTAATATTACTACCTGCTTTAATTAAAACATTTATTAAGCAGCGTTAATATATGTTATTCTTATTGTAAAATAGAAGCTAAGGTATTTTGTAAGGCATCGCCTCTTAGGTCTGTAGCAATTACTTTTCCAGTAGGATCTATTAAAATATTAAAGGGAATACCTTCTATTTGATAAGCACTCACTACAATGCTTTCCCATTTTTTAAGATCGCTAATATGTTGCCAATTTAATTTATCATCTTGAATGGCTTCTAGCCAACTATCTTTATCATCATCTAAAGAAACACCCAATACGGTGAAATTCTTTTTCTTGTATTTTTCGTAGGCTACTACAACATTGGGGTTCTCGCCTCTGCAAGGGCCGCACCAGCTAGCCCAAAAATCAACCAATATATACTTGCCTCTTAAACTAGTGAGTGAAATTATTTTTCCATCGGCATCAGGCAGCGCAATTTCAGGAGCCATGCTTCCAACAGTAATCGCAGTGGTTCTAGCATTGGCTTGTACTTGTGTACTTAATAAATTGGCAAATTGTGTAAGCGGTTCTGCTTTTAATTTTTCTGCAGCAGCCTTCGCTAAAGCCAATACCTGCGCCGATTCCATGGATCTTAAACTAAGTCCTAAGGTATAGTATACAAAAGCGGGACTAGTAGAAGTGCTAATAATATTGCCCACTAATTTATTAATATCGTCTATTTTACTAACACGTTGTTTTTGTAACCAAAAAATAGTACTATCCTTTCCATTTTGTTTTTGCAAAGCATCTAAATTATAAATGGTGGACATTAAAGAAGAATCCCTTTTGCGATACTCCATTAAAAAATTAATTAAGGCTTGACTTGTTGCAGATCCTTTAATGGTATAGGATTGATAATTATTCGCATCTGCATTTATTTGTATATTTTCTTCGTCATTGATAAATAGTATTTCCATTTCATTTTCGGTGGCAATACGATAAATACCTTCTTGCTTGGCTATAAACTGAAATGAAAATTTACCTTCTTCATTTAATGTAATAGAATCCATTGTAATAATAGGCAAGCCTCCATAAGGCACTTCTTGCAATAATAATTTTCCTTTGGCAGCATGTAGTATGGTTCCAGCAATGGTATAATTTTTCTCGTCAGAACTATTTTTACAGCCTGTGATGATAATCATCATAGCCACTAAACAGGCCAATAGGTTCTTAATATTCATTTTTTATTATTTTGAGTTCAACGATAGAGGATACTAAATTAAGTCAATTTTTGTTCTAATAAAATAGTCGTCATTTTGGGATCGGCCTTGCCCTTACTTATTTTCTTCACTTCGCCTACAAATAAACCTAAAAGTCCTTTTTTACCTTTTCTATATTCAGCTACTTTTTCAGGATGATTGGCTAAAACCTCCTCAATCCATTTTTCTATTTCGTCTGTAGAGCCTGTTTGTAATAAATTATTTGTGGTAGCATAGTCCTTGGGAGAGCCTGGGTTCGCCATCATTTCTTTGAACACCCTAGTACTTGCCACTGAAAAACTCAACTGATTCGTTTCCACTAATTCTACTAACTCTACTAAATAGGGTATAAGTTTGCTTAGTTGTTCAAAACTAAGACTGCCTTCATTAACGGCAGCTCTAATGGGTCCAATCATCCAATTAGCAATCGCTTTATAATGCTTGCATGTAGCCGCCCACTCCATATAAAAATCGGCTTCTTCTTTATCTTCTACTAATTGATCAATGGCATAGTCCGATAAATCATATGCTGTTTTCCACTGCTTTTTTAAACTAGCGGGTAGGGTAGGTAATTTTTTTTGAATGCTTTCAATAAAAGTATCTGTTAAATGAAAAGGGGCTAGGTCCGGATCGGGAAAATACCTGTAATCATTGGCATCTTCTTTATCTCTGATGGAAAAGGTAGTATCATTGTTGGCATCAAAACTTCTTGTTTGTTGAATAATGGTGCCGCCTGTTTCTGTTATTTCTATAAGACGATCAATTTCAAATTCAATGGCCTTTTTAATATTTCGAATAGAATTTAAATTTTTCACTTCTACTCTAGTGCCTAATGTAGTGACCCCTTTTAAACGAATGGATATATTCGCATCGCATCTTAAATTTCCTTCTTCCATATTACCATCGCAAATTCCTATCCAACGCACTAGCTTTCTTACTTCTGTTACAAATAAAAAGGCTTCTTCTGCAGAATGAATGCAAGGTTCGGTGACCATTTCAATTAAAGGAGTACCTGCACGGTTTAAATCAATTAATGTATCAGTTGTAGAAATATCATGTATGCTTTTACCAGCATCTTCTTCTAAATGAATTCTATTGAGTTGTACTATTTTTTCACCAGTAGGTAATTGTATGCTAATGGTACCGCCTTCACAAATAGGAGTGGTATGTTGTGATACTTGATAACCTTTAGGTAAATCGGGATAGAAATAATTTTTGCGTGCAAAATAATTATCCTTGGCAATCTTGGATCCGCAGGCCAGCCCAATACGAATGGCATATTCAATGGCCTTGGCATTGGTCTTGGGTAAGGTGCCGGGATGCCCCATGGTAATAGGACTGATATGAGTATTCGGCTCCGCTCCAAAGGAAGCAGCATCTCCACAGAACAGCTTGCTACTTGTTGCTAATTGAGCATGAATTTCTAAACCTATAACCGCCTCATATTTTTCTCCGACTGCCATAGGGCAAAAGTACTAATTTAAAAGCCTATAAATTGGCTGTTTTTAGTTTTTTAGGAAGCTTTACCAGAATAGTTTTTAGCTCTTTATTTCTTTTTACTTGAAAGGTAAAACTAGTTCCTTCTTTAGCATCTTTGATGATGGGCTTTAAAGCGTCCACTTCTTTAATCTTTTGATCATTTACTTGAACTATAATATCATTTTCCAATAAACCACTTTTAGCAGCAGGTGAATTTTCAGACACATTTGTAATTTTAACGCCATCAGCTGTTTCAGTATCTTCTATACTAATGCCCAATTTTGGTTTATTTTCAAAGCCAGGTATGGTCATACCTTCCATGCCAGGAAAATTAGGTATTGCAAAGTTAAAACCTCTTGGGCTTTGTTGATATTTTCTTGTATTAGGATCAAGATATTGTTTTGGATAAGCATCAAAACTAGGCCCGCCTTGTCCCTCAGGGCTGCTAAAATTATAATACTGCATGGTATTTTTATTCTTCGCTAAACTTACCACTTGGGTACTTGTTTTTCCATTTCTAATATAACTAATTGTTACTTTATCTTCTGGTTTAGATTTTCCAATGGCATCGTATAAAGAAGCGGGGCCATCAATTTTTATATCATTTACTTTAGTAATAATATCGCCTTCTTTTAGTCCTGCCTTCGCTGCAGGGCTTTCATCACTTACTTGATTCACTTTAGCACCTTGTTCAGTTTCTTCTGTAACAACCCCTAAAAAAGCTTCATTCGTTTTTGCTTGATTAGGCACAATGATATCAAAATTATCTTCCCCATTTTCATTAATAATAATATCGCCATCTAATTGCAGGCCTTTATCAAAGTCAAGACTATTAAGGGGCTTGCCTTCTACTATTATTCTTGGCTGCTTATCTAATTTTTTTAAGATAATACGTTTATTACCTTTTCCTTCTACTTGTAAGCGAGGATCATTCTCGTCCACTTCTTTTCCATTAATAGTTACTTTATTACCATCTACTACCACCGTCATATTTACATCTGTATTTCCGTCTGTATTTACTTTGCCATTCTTATATCCGTCAATGGTGACAGTTAGTTTGGTAGAATCGCTTGATGATTTTTTTGATGAATTATTTATCCCCTCTTTTTTTGCATTCTTTTTACTGACAATCTCTACCACACCATTAGCTGCCTTCTCACCATATTTTTTTATAGCCATGGCACCTTTCAATACACTAACGCTTTCTATATCAGTTGGTGCAATATCATTAATGCTTGCTACAATTTTACCATCTAGTATATACAATGGTGTTTTACCATCTTTGCTAATGATTACTGCAGGCGCATTTTCTTTTGGATTTTTCTTTGTGATGATCACTTCGCCCGTTTGTGCTAATGCAAAATGGAAAGCAAAGCTTACCAATAATAAAGAGACTAGTATTTTTTTCATGATCGTTAATATTTGAATTTCAAAAATAGGGAAAATTATGAACTACGAAACTATTCGCAAATATTATTTTGTTAAAGTGGTATATAGTTGAAAATCAATGAATTAATGAAAACTATAAGCTTTGTTTGACCACTTCAATGACTTTATTAAGTTGACTTGCATCTTGACCACCTGCAGTAGCCAAGGTTTTTTGTCCACCACCACCCCCTTTAATTAGAGGTGCAATTTTTTCTTTAATCATTTGAGTAGCAGGCATAGTAGCACTTAGAGATTCACTAATGGAAAGTGCAACAGAAGCTTTCCCTTCAATAGTAGCTACTAAAATAATACAATGATTATTTTGAGTGAGTCCCAAGGCTACAGCTAATTTTTTTAAATTATCGGCGCTTGACAATGCTATTTCCTTTCCTAAAAAGGCAATTCCATTAATAGTTTCAAATTGACTGCTATATTGAGTGGTTAATTCATTGACAAGTAATGCTTCTTTACTTTCTAATTTTTTAGAGAGTTCTTTTTGACTTGATTGCAAAGAAGCAATCGTATCATTTAAAACAGCTACTGAAGAATTTTCATTCCACTCAGGTGCTTTAAAGGGAGCAGTTGTTTTCGCCGCAAGTAATGCACAAGCCTCAGTTAGTTGAACTATTTGTTTATGTAATTTTTCATTGACTTCTGTAACATGTTTTGCAGCCGCTTCTCCAACCACTGCTTCAATTCTTCTAACACCAGCAGCAACAGATGCTTCTGCTTTTAAAATAAAGGCACCTATTTCTCCCGTATGTCCCACATGGGTACCACCGCATAATTCAATAGAGTAGGCAGGGTCCATGACTACCACACGTACTTTATCTCCATATTTTTCTCCAAATAAAGCCATCGCACCTAAGCCAATCGCTTCTTCTTTATTCATTTCCTTAATGACTACAGGAATATTTTCTTTGATTTTAGCATTCACCATTGTTTCCACTTGGTTAATTTCTTCAGCAGTCATTTTAGCGAAATGTGAAAAGTCAAATCGCAATTGATCGGTATTGCACAAGCTTCCTTTCTGTGCCACATGCTTGCCTAGTGTATTTCTAAGCGCAGCATGTAATAAGTGAGTTGCAGAATGGTGAAGCGTGGTTGCTTTTCTTGCACTAGTATTCACAGAGGCTTTAACGCTATTTGAAATAGTATTGGGTAAGCTATCTGTGAAATGTATAAATAAATTATTTTCTTTTTTAGTATCTGTTACTTCAATGGTGCTGCCATCTTCAAATTGAAAACTACCTATATCGCCCACTTGTCCGCCGCTTTCTGCATAAAAAGGTGTTTCAGACAAAACCCATTGATAGGCTTCTTTTCCTTTGGCTTTTACATTTCTATATTTAATAATAGTGGCAGTAGTTTCAGTTTTAGTATACCCAATAAAATGAGTTTCCATATCGGGGTTTACTTGTATCCAATCACCTGTATCAATAGCAGTAGCGGCACGGCTTCTGTTTTTTTGTTGCTGCATTTCTTTTTCAAATCCAGGCTCATCTACTTGCAATTCATTTTCACTTGCTATTAACCTAGTTAAATCGACAGGAAATCCGAAGGTGTCAAATAATTCAAAAACTAATTTTCCTTCAATGGTTGAATTTTTCGGATGTGTACTAATTATATCATCCATACGCTTCAATCCTTTTTCTAAGGTACGTAAAAAACCTTCCTCTTCTTCTTTTACTACTTTAGTTACAAATTCAAGTTGTCCTGTTAATTCAGGAAATACATTTTCAAATTGTTTTGCCAATTGAGGCATTAGTTGATGTAGTAATGGTTGTTTATAATCTAAGTAAGAATAATAATACCTTACTGCTCTTCTTAGAATACGACGAATGACATAACCAGCGCCAGTATTGGCGGGTAGTTGTCCATCGGCAATGGTAAAGGCAATGGCGCGAATATGATCGGCAATAACTCTAAAGGCAACAGCTTCTTTGGTATCGCTGTAGTCGTATTTTTTATGGGTGATTTTTTCGACTACTGCAATGGTGCCTGTGAAAACATCGGTATCGTAGTTGCTTTTTTTATTTTGAATGACACGCACTAGTCTTTCAAAACCCATACCGGTGTCGACATGTTTATTAGGAAGTGGCTCTAAGCTGCCATCTTTTTTTCTATTGTATTGAATAAATACATTGTTCCAAATTTCAATGACTTGAGGATGGTCTTTGTTCACTAAATCACGACCTGGTATTTTAGCAATCTCTTCTTCGGATCTCATGTCGACATGTATTTCACTGCATGGGCCACAAGGTCCGGTGTCACCCATCTCCCAGAAATTATCTTTTTTATTCCCGTAAATAATTTTATCCTCGGCTACCCATTTTTTCCAATGCATTAATGCTACGCTTGAAGCGGGGAGGTTTTCAGAAGGGTCTCCTTCAAAAACAGATACATATAATTTAGCAGGATCAATCCCATATACTTTTGTTAATAATTCCCAACTCCACTCAATGGCTTCTCCTTTAAAATAATCGCCAAAGCTCCAGTTGCCCAACATTTCAAACATGGTATGGTGATAGGTATCCACACCTACTTCTTCTAAGTCGTTATGCTTACCACTTACGCGTAAACATTTTTGTGTATCGGCAATTCTTTTGTGACTCGGTTCTTGGTTGCCTAAAAAAAAGTCTTTGAACTGGTTCATACCTGCATTGGTGAAAAGCAAGCTAGGGTCGTTCTTTACGACAATAGGAGCGGAAGGAACAATGGCATGCCCTTTAGATGCAAAAAAATCTAAAAATTGTTGTCTTATTTCAGGGCTAGTCATCATTAGCTTAATTTTAGGCTGTATTGGTCTTAAAAGCTATATTTGTTATGCTTTTTTAATGTCCTCAAAGGTAAGGAATTGGGGCTTTTTTATGGCCTAATTAGACAAAAAAATGGCTTATTTCAAATGAAGAAAATAAAATACTTCTTTAATACCCATAGCCTTCGATTTGAAAAAGTGGAAGTGCCCCTTCGAGTGCGCCTGCTCCAGCTTTTTGGCTTTGTGGCAGCTTCTATAGTAACAGGTGTTATTATTGTGATTGTGATGTTTCAGTATATCGACTCGCCTAAAGAAAAATTATTGCGTCAACAAAATGAGACGTATAAAGAGAATTACAGTGTTTTGTCATCTGAGTTGAAAAAATTGCAATTACAAATGGTTGAATTAGAAAGTAGAGACAATGAAGTGTACCGATCTATTTTTGAATCAAGTCCTATACCAGATAGTGCTAGGGTGAAAGAAATGGAGTCCAAAAAAGAAGTACGTTTATTGCAAAGTTTTTCTAATAATGAATTACTAGAAAATATGACTAGTCAGTTAAATAATTTAAATTTAAGAATGGCTTATCAGACTACTTCCTTTTCAGAGATAGGTACGATGGTGAAGAACAAAGAAAAATTATTAAAGGCCATTCCTTCTATTCAGCCGGTGAGTAATAAAAACTTAAATAGAATTGCAGGAAGCTTTGGATATAGAATTGACCCCATCTATAAAGACGTTCGTTTTCATCAAGGATTAGATTTTACAGCACCATCGGGAACACCTATTTATGCCACTGCAGATGGAGTTGTGCAGGCAGCGGGGTTTAATACCGATGGTTATGGTAATAAAGTAGTGATTAATCATGGGTTTGGATACCAAACATTATACGGGCATATGGTGCGTGTAAAAGCCAAGGTGGGACAGTCTGTAAAAAGAGGGGAAGTGATTGGTTATATTGGCAATACAGGCAAGAGTACTGGCCCGCACTGTCATTATGAAGTAATTAAAAGAAATATTAAAGTTGATCCTGTATATTATTTTTATAACGACTTAACACCTGCGCAATTTGATCGCTTATTAAAAGCCGCAGCCAATAATAAACAAAGCTTAGATTAATTATATGGAGCCATTATTACTTCAATTTTTAAATAGAATTATGCGCACCATTGGTTTGGTGGTATTTTGGATGTCCATAAATGTTGCCTTTGGTATTATGTGGGGCTATGCATTCATTGAAACCGAGTGGAAGCTAGGTAATGTATTATTTTACTTGTTCTTATTACTAAGTTTTATAGGCTTCGCTTACACGCTTTATAGAATTTGGAAAAATCCTATTGGTATTAAAATAAACTAGCGGCTATTCAATAGAACTTCTATAATATACCTGTCTAACTTAGTCTTGCTTAGTTTAGCTCGTGTGATCGGATATAATTTTCCAAACCCCTTTTATTTTTCTAAATACAAGTGTAAAATTTCCATTAGCATCTCCCACGGTTCTTTTTAAATGAAATTGTCCGATAATAAAATAGTGATCGGTATTGAGCGCTTGCATACGTGTTATGGTAAAGGCTAATTGACCCATATGGGCAGTGTCGGGATAATTCTTTTTATAATTGACCAAGGTAGTGTTGTAGCCATAATTAGGGCCATTTTTACCCATAAACATAAGACTGTCATTTTCCCAATAGCCCAACATAAAGGCATCTATATTGCCTGTATTCCAAGCGGCAACTTGCTTATCTAATAATTGCTGAATGGCTTGCTTATCTTTGTTTTGCGCAAAACTTATTAAGCATATAAATAGCCCTGCAATAGTGAAATATTTTTTCATAGTATATAATTTATTCATTGAAAAGTTAATTAAAATTATTGAATTCTACCTAATTTGTGGGTATGAGCTATCAAAAGCATTTGAAAAAAGATAAAGGCCTAGCCGCACTTGTAAAAGGGGAGCCCTATATTTTAAAGAAAAGAAAAAACACAGCCATTCGTTTAATAGCTAGTATTGTTTCACAACAATTAAGTACTACAGTAGCAGCCATTATTTTTAAAAGGTTTATGGATGTATATAAGGGCAAGGAGCCTAGCATGCAAACTATTATAGATACCCCTTTTGATACTTTGCGTGGTATTGGATTAAGCAATTCAAAAGTGAACTATGTTCAAAATGTGGCTCAGTTTTTTCTAAGCCAAAAAATTACAGATAAGCAGTTATATGCGATGGAACCGGAAGACGTGATTACTTTGTTAACGCAAATAAAAGGTGTTGGTAGGTGGACCGTGGAGATGCTACTTATGTTTAGCCTTGGCCATGAAGATGTTTTTGCCCTAGATGATTTAGGTATTCAACAAGCCATGATAAGATTGTATAAAATAAAATACACTACTAAAAAAGAGTTACAAGCCAAGATGTTGAAAAGGTCGCTAAGCTGGTCGCCCTATAGAACCTATGCCTGTTTGCATTTATGGAATTGGAAAGACAGTGGCGCGGTTTAATAATAGTATCAAAAAATATTGCTAGATATTTGTATCAGCTCTAAAGGTAGGCTGACTAATATCATGGTAGAAGGCAAAAGTCCACTGCTCTTTATTTCCTTCCTCCCACCATAGCTGCCTCCATTCTAATGCTTTCTTTCCGTCTAAATCGTATTTAGCCACAAATCTTGATTTCATTTGTTGTAATTGTGGAGCGACATCTGCACCAAAAAAAATAATTTCCTCATTTTCTTTGATCCAAGCTGCTTGATGAAACGCGCAATGACCACCTGTTATTTCATAATGAATAATATTATCAATACTACCTTTGTCTTCTGTAAGCCATACTGTTCCGCTAAAACTTTCTAGGATACCTACTTGTGCTAGTAGTGTAGGGTTCTTGCTATTTTGCATAACTTCCTCAAATTCTCTTTTTTGCACATAGTACTTTGCATAAGGGAAACTTATAAATTGTTCCTGATGTATTGGATGCAAATAACTGATGCCTCCAGCATGGTCCTTGTGTAAATGGCTTAAAAAAACCTTGGTAACCTTGGAGGGGTCAATACCTAATGCCATTAAATTTTCATGAATTTGTAAGACACCTAATTTATTTAAATAACCAAGCCCTGTATCTAATAAAATAATATCGTTATCGGTAATGATGACAAAGGGTTGGACTTCTACAAGTATACTGCCCTTGGGCCTATTAGGATAATCGGGACTGCTGCTATCAAAAGGCTTAAAGACTTTTGTTTCATCAATGGAGAAACTGCCTTCAGATAAAGGGTAAATGCGCATACTACAAAAATAAGCATTAACGCAGCACCATCTGTCTGTCTGCGTCTAATCTTAATAAAATAAATAAAAGGGCTGTAAAAGTAAGCAAAGAGGAACCGCCATAACTAATTAAAGGCAGTGGAATGCCCACTACAGGAAATAAGCCAATGGACATACAGATATTCACCGCAATATGAAAAAAGAAAATACCCACCACACTATAGGCATATACTCTTGAAAAAGTACTTCTTTGCCTCTCTGCAATTCTAATAAGTCTAAATAAGAAAAATAAATAAAGCGCTAAGAAAGTAAATGTTCCTACAAATCCAAAAGCTTCTCCTAGGGAAGTGAATATAAAATCGGTATGCTGTGCAGGTACATATCTTCCTCTAGTTTGTGTGCCCTTTAAAAAACCTCTACCCCAAAAACCACCAGAGCCTATGGCAATTTTACTTTGCTTCACATTGTAGTCATCGGGTTTTTTACTTTTCTTTTCTGTAATGGAGCTAGCCGATTTTTTATTTAAAGAACAATCGTACTCTTTACCAATCATTGAATATATGCGGGTACTTTGATAACACTCAAATACATTATTAAAAATATAGGGTACTGCAAATCGAACTGTACCAAAACTTACCAACCAAATGGCAAGCACTATTAAGATATTTTTTTTATTGCGCTTGAACCTTTTAATCATGTTGGCAATAAATAATCCTGCTAGGGCAGTTAAGATAATAGAAAGGGTGGTAGGTGCTAGTAATAAAGTAGCGATAACCAATATGGCAAATGAAAGCAAGATTACAAGAATGACCGGAGGCAGCCCTTCACGGTACATAGCAAATATAAAGGCGCTGTAGACCAAGGCTAGGCCTAATTCATGTTGCATGATGGATAAAACAGCAGGAAAGGCAATCATCATACCCGCAATGATATGAGACTTTAATTTGGTAAAATCGGTTTCTGGTTTAGCAATGAATTTTGCTAAAATGAGGGCAGTGAAAATTTTGCATAATTCTGCAGGTTGTAAATTAAAGCCTCCTGCAATGGGAATCCAACTTTTGGAGCCATTGATATTTTTACCTAAAACAAAAGTGGCCAACATTAGTAAGATACCTAGTACATAAGAAATATTAGCAAGGGCTGTAAATAATTTACTATCGATAAGTAAAATAAAGATGGCCACAAATCCGCAGAAAATAGCAAAGTAAATTTGTTTACTATAATTCGTTTTAGCCGTTAAAAAAGAGTTGCTCCAAGTTAAATTAGGATTGTACTCTACCATAAAAATGCACATAATGCCAATAGCTACCATAATAAGGTAAAGTAGGATGACGGCTAAGTCGGTCCCTTTTGAAAAGTTATTATTGTTACTAGATACTGACATTATTTATTTTACTGTTTGCTTTCTTTTTTTTCATAGTAGGGTTTAATCCCTGCTCTTTTGTTTTTTTATTTTTTATAGGAGGGGCTACTGGTTTAGCTGGTGGAGTTACAGTATCTATTTTTTTGATGGTATCTACTTTAGCTTTGATAGGCGTATTTTCAGAAATCATTTCCATATCCCAAACATCTGCTAATTCATCATTGTTATATTCAATAGGAGTGAGCATTTCAGTTTTATTATTTCTAATATACCAGGCTTTAATAGATTCCGGCATTAAATCGACATTGGATAAGTAGTCTACCTTTGTTTTACTTTCTTTGGTTAAAGTATCATTTAAATACTTTTCCATAATAAGGCCTGCTATAGGGCCTGCCCAAGTAGAACCAAAGCCCGCATTCTCTACTATGACTGCTACTGCAATTTTAGGATTGTCTTTGGGCGCAAAGCAAACAAATAAGGAGTGATTTTTTCCATGTGGGTTTTGTGCAGTTCCTGTTTTAGCACAAAATTCATGACCAGGTACTTTAATAAAGGCAGCCGTTCCGAAAACAGTTACATCATGCATACCTTCTTTAATGACATCAAAATATTCAGTAGGTATTTTAGTCACTTCTTGTTTCATACGAAAGTTCTCCAATAATTTTTTATCTATTTCATCTTCTTCTTCTACACTGTCTATAAAATGAGGCGTGTAATAATATCCTTTATTCGCAATAAAGGCCATTGCATTGGCTAATTGTAAAGGAGTAGCTGTCATTCTATCTTGGCCAATACCTAAGGTTAACATATAGCAACTATTCCAGTACTTAGCGCCACCAAAGTCTTTATTGTACTGCGCAGTATCGGGAATGTTGGCTCTATTTTCACTAGGCAGGTCAATTCCTAATTTTCTACCTAGGCCAAAACTATTCATGTACTGCTTCCATTTCAAATACCCTTTTTTGGCATCACGGTATTTTGGATTGTCAATGGCCATTCTAAAAACTTGCAAAAAATAAGAGTTACAAGAATAAGCCAAGGCCAATTGTAAATTAGCAGCGTGTCCGGCATTATGGTGCTCACATTTTCTCGGGTCACCACAAGATGTATATAATCCAAAACAATTGTATCCAAAACTAGGTGTGATAAGTCCTTCATCTAATGCAATCAAAGCGCCCAAGGGTTTAAAGGTAGAACCTGGAGGGTATTGACCTTTAATAGCACGATTGTAAATAGGACGCGCTGTATCGGTTAATAACCTACCAATTGTTTTTCTTCTTTGATTACCCGTCAATAAATTAGGATTGTATCCAGGACTAGAAGCCATCGCAATCACAGATCCTGTTTTAGGATTCAATGCCACCACACTTCCTATTTTATGTTGTAATAATTTTTCTGCTAATTGTTGCACTTCTACATCCATGCTCGTAAATAAGTTTCTACCTGCAATGGCTAGTGTATCAAATTCTCCTTTTTCAAATGCACCTTGTATTTTTCCTTTATTATCTCTCAAATATCTTTTGACACCTCTTTGTCCCATTAAGATAGACTCATATTGTTTTTCTAAACCTGTCATACCCGCATAGTCACCCATCTCATAGCCTTGATCACCATACTTTTTTAAAAAATTAACATCCACTTCTGCTACATAACCAAGTACATGTGCTGCAGTATTATAAGGATAAGAACGAATAGAACGCTCAGATATAGAGAAGCCCGGAAAGCGGTATAAGTTCTCCGTTAACTGTGCATATGATTCTGCAGAAAGAAAGGGCTCGAATATACCAGCTTTAACACGTGTATTTTTAATAATCACTTCCACTATTCTTTTGTTATACTCGGCTTTATCTATTTTTAAAATTTCACATAAAGTAGCCGTGTCAACACCCCTGGCTTCATTGGGAATAACCACTAAGTCATAGCTAATGGTATTTTCTAAAAGAGCTCTTTTTTTACGATCGTAGATAATGCCTCTATCGGGATAAATAATTTTTCTAAAAATGGCATTGTTATTAGCAGCTAGTACATACTTGCTAGAAAATATTTGTAAACTAATGAGTTGAGCGATGATTAAGACAAAAATAATACCAATAATAATTTGAATGATACCCCCGCGATTCGAATTATACATTGACATGAATTATCTTTTTAGCTTTCTTCTGTTCATGATAAGCTCTACACTAAAAATTAATAATAAACTAATGATACTAGTGAAGAATACTTTTCCAATGAAGTAACCAAAGTTACCAAACTGCAACCATTCTAATAAGACTAAATAGAAATGGTGAATAAAAGTGAGTGAAAATGCATAAAAAGCATAAGGGCCCCAGCCCATGGTGGCAATACTTGGTTCTTTGCTCACTTCTTCAGAGGCCTCTTGGGATAAGAGTAAATTTAAAATAATAGGTCTAAGGTATCCCATTAAACCGCAAGCAGCGGCATGCAGTCCAGGGGTTTTGGTAAATATATCAAGGCTATAGCCGAATATAAATCCAAGTAAGGTGGTGCTAATACGACTGGTTCCAAAAGGCAGCCATAGTAAAAATAGAAAATAAATATAGGGAGTGATAAATTGATGAATTGGAGGCACTTCGTTTAAAATGACTATTTGTACTAATAAGAACAAAACAAATCGAGCAGTATTTTTTAGTAAATTATTCATTGACTGCCTCCTTTATATTTACCTTGTTTTGGTCTTCCATTCTTCTATTCTCTACTAAATAAACATATTCTAAATTAAAAAAGTTAGTGCCTGCTTTTACATTCAAGGTTAAGAAATTACTAGAGGGGTCTTGAATGACAGAAGTTACGCGTCCTACCATTAACTGAGCCGGGAAATTAGAAGAGTAGGGGCTGGTAATAACCGTGTCTCCCACTTTAGGTGCTGCACTTTTAGAAATATTTTTAAGCACTAATATATTGGGGTCGGCGCCATCCCATTCGATACTGCCTGCAATTTTATCTCTTTTCAACATCGCACTTACTTTACTATTGCGATGCAGTAAGCTCATGATGGTACTATAATTTTCATTGACTTCTACCACTACGCCCACAATACTTCCATCGGGGCTAATGGCAGCCATATCTTTTTTAATACCTTGCTTGCTGCCTCTTTCAATAACAATATAATTTTTTTGAAGCGTGAAAGTATTGCCCACCACTTTGGCTGGGTAGTAATAAAACTTTCTAATTTTTTCAAGACTATCTTTTCTTAAAATAAGGGTGCCTAATTTTTTAGTCGTATCAAAGCCTACAAAATTTTGTGCTAATTGATTTCTTAAGGCCACATTTTCTGCAGCTAATTTTTCGTTGGTTGCTTTTAAACTAAAAAAATAAGTCCAACTAGAATAGTATTGATTAATGTTTCCGCTAACTTGGTTGCTCCAGCCGCCAAAAAATGTTTCATGTGTTTTACTATTGGAAGACAACATGACCAATGATAGAATCTGAAGTATCAGAAAACTAAAGAAAGTAAAATTTTGTCGTATGAACCCAATGATATTCTTCATTTGGTATTATCTCATAATAAATGGAAAGCGTTGATAATTCTTAAGTGCAATTCCTGTTCCGCGCACCACACTTTTTAGTGGATCCTCTGCTACATGAACGGGTAATTTTATTTTTTGACTTAATCTTTTATCTAATCCGCGCAGTAGTGCACCACCTCCTGTTAAGTATAAACCTCTGCGGTATATATCTGACGCAAGCTCTGGTGGCGTTGTTTCTAAGGCTTTCAAGATAGCCTCTTCAATTTTAAAAATACTCTTATCTAAAGCCTCGGCTACTTCTTGATAAGTAACCATAATTTGTTTAGGAATACCTGTTACTAAGTCGCGACCATTCACTGGCATATCATCTGGAGGATTGTCTAAATCCTTCAAAGCAGCACCCACATGAATTTTAATTTGTTCTGCAGTACGCTCTCCAATTAATAAACTATGATAACGTCTTAATGCTTCCATAATATCTGCAGTGAATTCATCACCTGCAATACGAATACTTTGATCACAAACTATTCCTGCAAGTGCAATCACTGTAATTCCTGTTGTACCACCTCCAATATCAATAATCATATTTCCAACGGGCTCTTCTACATCAATACCAATTCCTAATGCAGCTGCCATAGGTTCGTGAATCATATATACTTCTTTTGCGCCTGCTTGTTCAGCACTATCACGCACCGCTCTTTTCTCTACCTCAGTAATAGAAGAAGGAATACAAATAACCATTCTCCAACTTGGAGGAAATAATGGCTTCTTTGGATAAATCATTTTCATCAACTCACGAATCATTAATTCAGCAGCGTTAAAGTCGGCGATTACACCATCTTTTAAAGGACGAACTGTTTTAATACTTTCATGCGTTTTTTCATGCATCAACAATGCTTTTTTACCTACGCCTAAAACTTCTTTCATATTATTTCTATTCAAAGCAATAATAGAAGGTTCATTCACGACTACTTCATCGTTGTGAATAATAAGCGTGTTGGCTGTACCTAAGTCCATCGCTATTTCCTGCGTAAAAAAATTAAATAATCCCATTGTAGATCGTTATTTGAATAGTTGAAGTTGAATGTAGCAAAATTCATCTAAAATCCTTACAATACAAAGCTTTTTACAAATGATTCGCAAAGTTTTTTTAACCCAAAATTTTATGCAAACTCGTAGCCAATATCTTTTCTAAAATACATGCCTTCAAATTGAATAGTTGAAAGTGCTTTTTGCGCTTTTTGAACGGCCTGCTGAAGGTCTTTGCCTTGGCTAGTAACAGTAAGCACACGACCTCCTTTGGTAACAATTGTATTTTCTTGAAACCCTGTACCAGCTTGAAATACAAGGCTGTCGGGTAATTTTTGTGCAAGCTCAATTCCTTGAATGGGAAAGTTTTTTTGATAAGACCCAGGATAACCGCCACTTACGGCCATCACAGTTGCAAAGTATTGCTCATGATATTGAATATTCACATCCTCTAAAGTGCCATTATCGGCGGCGGCTAGTAGACTTACTAAGTCGGTTTGTAAGCGAGGTAGAATTACTTCCGTTTCTGGGTCCCCCAACCTGCAATTGTATTCAATAACATAAGGCTCTCCCTGGCAATTCATCAGGCCAAAGAACACAAAACCCTTATACACAAGGCCTTCCTGCTGAATACCTTTAATAGTGGGCTCCACAATTTGAGCATTTACCTTAGCCATAAAAGCGGCATCCATAAAAGGAACGGGGCTTACGCAACCCATGCCACCTGTGTTTAATCCTGTATCGCCCTCGCCAATTCTTTTATAATCCTTGGCATGTCCTATAATTTTATAATTTGTTCCGTCGGTTAGAGCAAAAACGCTTACCTCAATGCCTTCTAAAAACTGCTCTATCACTACTTTATCACTGGCTGCTCCAAATTGTTTGTCTTGTAGCATTTCTTTAAAACTGGTTAATGCTTCTTGGTGTGTGGTAGCTATAATAACTCCTTTGCCCGCCGCTAGCCCATCTGCTTTTAAAACAATGGGTAATGCATGAGCGCCAATGTAGGCAAGGCCTTGCTCATAATTTTCAAGGGTGAATTCGGCATAACTAGCAGTAGGTATTTGATGCCTTTGCATGAAATGCTTACTGAAAGCCTTGCTTCCTTCTAACTGTGCTGCTTTGGCTGAAGGACCAATGATATTGATATGAGCAGTTAAGGGATCGTCATTGAAAAAATCATAAATGCCTTTTACAAGCGGTTCCTCCGGTCCTACGACAATCATTTCTATTTGGTGTTCAATGGCCGCTTTTTTAAGGGCATCAAAGGCATTAATGTCAATGGGTAAATTTGTTCCAAATTCAGCAGTACCAGGGTTTCCAGGGGCTATAAAAATTTCATCACACTGATGACTTTGCGCCATTTTCCATGCCAAAGCATTTTCTCTTCCACCGCTACCAATGAGTAAAATATTCATATTTAAAGGGATTGCACCACGAAAGTAAAATTTATTGAATGGATTTTATTAATTTGAGTCAATTAAATAAAACAAATACTTATGTCAGCTACCACACAGAAACACCCCAAGGGATTATATGTTTTGTTTGCAACAGAAATGTGGGAACGATTTAACTACTATGGTATGCGTGCTATCTTGGTTTTGTTTTTAACCAAGGCCCTGTTGTTTGACAAAGTTTTTGCCTCTCAAGTATATGGTAGTTATACAGGTTTGGTTTATTTAACACCCCTTTTAGGTGGCTATATAGCCGATAGGTATTGGGGCAATAACCGCTCTATCATTGCAGGTGGCTTGGTGATGGCCATTGGAGAATTTGTACTATTTTTTTGCGGACATTTTTATGAAAATGCAGGCTTGGCCATGCCTTTATTTTATATTGGACTGGGATGTATGATTGCAGGCAATGGTTTTTTCAAGCCCAATATTTCAAGTATGGTAGGGCAGTTGTATGCAAAGGGAGACTCTAAAATTGACGCAGCCTACACTATTTTTTATATGGGTATTAATACTGGTGGCGCATTGGGTCCAATGGTCTGTGGTCTCTTTGGAGAAACAGGTAATTCTGGAGATTTTAAATGGGCTTTTTTTGCAGGAGGAGTTGCCATGTTGTTAAGTGTCATTACGCAAATGGTTTTTCAAAAAAAATATTTAGTGAATGCAGAAGGGCAGTCCATTGGAGAGGCTCCTGAAGATGCACCAAAATGGTTTCAAAAAATTCCAGTGATGGTGGGCTTTTTATTTTTAATTTCTTTAGCCACTATTGCATTAGTATATATTGATATTAAAGTAGTGAGTTATTTATTTTGGTTATTACTAGCTTGTATTCTTTTAATTGCCTTTGTTATTTTTTCAGATAAATCATTGGACCTTATTCAGAAAAAAAAGGTAGCCGTATTATTTACGGTATCCTTTTTTGTTATCTTTTTTTGGAGCGCTTTTGAACAAGCAGGTGCCTCGCTTACTTTTTTCGCTTCAGAAAATACGCAAAGAGACTTGGGTTTTTATGTAGTGCCTGCAAGTTTTTTCCAATCACTTAATTCTTTATTCGTAGTAACACTTGCTCCCTTAGTGGCATGGGTATGGATTAAATTAGGTAAAGCAAAAAAAGAACCCTCTTCTCCTTTTAAAATGGCCATGGGTTTAATGCTATTAGCCCTTGGTTATTTATGGATAGCCACTGGTGTGAACGGAGTGGGAACGGGTGTTAAAGTGAGTATGATTTGGTTAATAGGAATGTATATGATGCATACATTTGGTGAACTATGTTTATCACCTATAGGTCTTGCTATTTTCAATAAATTAGCGCCTATTAAATTTGCCTCTTTATTAATGGCAGTATGGTTTACAGCCAACGCCTTTGCGAATAAATTAGCAGGTGTATTTAGCGCCCTGTATCCTGAAAATGGAAAGATTACTTCTTTTGCAGGCTATCAAATTTCCAACTTGCACGAGTTCTTTATGTTCTTCGTATTCATGGCAGGGATTGCTTCCATCATTCTGTTTTTGATTTCGAATAAGTTGAAAAACTTAATGACCCAGTAGGGATTTATAAAGTCAATATAAAATAGCAATCCTTCGCTCCCTCTCGCTCTGCTCATTCATCAGACGCTCGCTCGCGTCTTCTTGCTCAGGATTGTATTTATATTTTACTTTATTTCTTCGACCCATCGCTAATTTAATGCGTTTGAAAAATAATCTTCTTGCGAATTTATGTGAATAGCGTTAAGAAAACATTTTTATACATCGTAAAAAATTGTGTGTTTGAGCGAAGCGAGTTCGCAATTTTTAGATGAATAAAAATGTTTTTAGCGTCATTCACATCGAAGAGCAATAGATTTTTTCAAACCATTAAATAGCCAAGGCAATAGTAAATTACAATACACCCTTTACAATCTCATCAACCACTGCCGGATCAAGCAGTGTTGATGTATCTCCTAAACTTTTCAATTCACCTTCTGCAACTTTACGAAGTATACGACGCATAATTTTTCCAGAACGTGTTTTAGGCAGCCCCGATACAAATTGTATTTTATCTGGTTTGGCAATAGGCCCAATGATTCTAGTCACTGTTTGTAAAATATCTTTTCTAATCAAATCCGCAGAGCCATGGGTGTCTTGACTATGCGATCCAGTATAAATGACATAAGCGTAAATACCTTGTCCTTTCACATCATGCGGATAACCTACTACTGCACTTTCTACTACACCTGCGTGCATATTAATTGCATTTTCTACTTCAGCGGTACCAATTCTATGTCCACTTACATTTAATACATCGTCAACACGACCTGTAATTCTAATTTGACCTAGTTCATTTTTTAAAGCACCATCTCCTGTAAAATATAAATTAGGATAAGTGGCGAAATAATTGGTTCTGCATCTTTCGTGGTCGCCATAAGTTGTTCGAATGGTGGCAGGCCAAGGTTGAGTGATGCATAAATTTCCACGGTATAAACCTTCTTCGATGGTAGTTACTTCTAATCCTTTATCATCTACTAAAATAGTTTGTACACCAGGCATCGGATAAGTGGCCCATCCTGGTTTGCCGGGCGTAATACCTGCCATATTAGATATCATAATGCCCCCTGTCTCTGTTTGCCACCATGTATCTACAATGGGACATTTTTTCTTACCAATATTTTCATCATACCAATGCCACGCTTCTTCATTAATGGGTTCACCTACAGTGCCTAATACTTTTAAACTACTTAAATCATGTCCTTCCACTGGACCTAATCCAAAACTCATCAATGATCTAATAGCAGTAGGAGCAGTATATAAAATATTGACTTTGAATTTATCAATGATATCCCAGAACCTTCCTGCATCGGGAAAAGTAGGAATGCCTTCAAACATTAAAGAAGTGCCACCTGCACTTAAAGGCGCATACACTATATAACTATGTCCTGTAATCCAACCAATATCGGCAGTACAGAAAAATAAATCATTGGGTTCGTATTGAAAAACATTTACAAAAGTATAATTGGTGTATACCATATAACCAGCAGTACTATGCACCACGCCTTTTGGTTTGCCCGTAGAACCAGAAGTATATAAAATAAATAAAGGATCTTCTGCATCCATCTCTACTGCATCCACCGATGTGATGCCTTGCGCTTCTACTTTTTTAATTTCATCTTCCCACCAAAGATCACGTCCTTTTAACATGGACACAGCGGTTCTAGTTCTTGTACAAACAATTACATTTTTTATAGTGGTATTGCCCACTAGTGCATCGTCAATAATAGATTTCAAAGGAATGTCTTTGGCGCCTCTGTAGGCTCCATCGCAAGTAATAATGTAAGTAGCTTTGGCATCGTCTAATCGGTCTGCAATACTTTGCGCAGAGAAGCCTCCGAATATTACACTATGAATAGCGCCAATTCTTGCGCAGGCTAATACTGCAATGGCAAGCTCAGGAATCATACCCATATAAATACAAACTCGATCTCCTTTTTGCACGCCATTATTAATAAGTACTTGTGCAAACTGAGAAACGTTTAAATGCAATTGTTTGTAAGTAATAATGCGGTGATTTTCTTTGGGATCATTGGGCTCCCAAATAATGGCAGGCTTATCTGCATTTTTTGCTAAATGTCTATCGATGCAATTTTCTGTAATATTTAGTTTGCCACCCTTGAACCATTCTACTTTAGGCTCCGTAAAATTCCAATCCAATACCTTATCCCATTTTTTACGCCAAGTAAAATTTTCTGCAATGTCTCCCCAAAATTTTTCCGGATGGTCGATGCTATTTTTATAAGCTTCGTGGTAAGCTTCTAAGGTTTTAATTTGATAAGGATAACTCATATACACAGATTGAATAAATAATGATTGTCAAATTTACATTTTTCAGTTTAAATATTTAACTTGAATACGCACTGGCCAACAAATAAAAATATGAGTCAAGAAACAAAACAAAATAATATCGCTTTTGTAATAGGCGCTTCTTCGGTGGGCACCTTAATTGAGTGGTATGATTTTTATATTTTTGGAATGTTAGCGACTATCATTTCAAAGCAGTTCTTTCCTGCAGATGCAGGCACAGCAGCACTTTTAAGCACTTTGGCCATCTTTGCAGCAGGTTTTATTGTAAGGCCTTTTGGGGCCTTGGTCTTTGGAAGACTGGGCGACCTCATTGGACGTAAACATACTTTTTTACTGACCTTAATCATAATGGGGGGTTCCACTTTTGCCATTGGATTGGTACCAGGTTATGCTACTATTGGATGGGCGGCGCCTATCTTGGTATTAATACTACGTTTATTACAAGGTTTGGCCTTGGGAGGTGAATATGGAGGAGCAGCTACCTATGTGGCAGAACATGCGCCTGCAGGTCAAAGAGGTTTTTGGACAAGTTGGATTCAAACTACGGCTACGCTGGGTTTATTTTTAGCCTTAGGCATTATTATATTAATAAGAACGAATCAAGGCGTAGAAAATTTTAGTGCAGAGTGGGGTGGATGGAGATATCCTTTTTGGATATCCATTTTACTGGTGGGCGTTTCTGTATTAATTAGAATGCGCATGAGTGAATCACCCATGTTTACTAAATTAAAATCAGAAGGAAAAACTTCGACGAATCCTTTGAAAGAAAGTTTTGGGCAAAAGGCCAATTTTAAAATGGTTTTATTAGCATTGTTTGGAGCCGTGATGGGACAAGGGGTTGTTTGGTATACAGGACAATTTTATGCGCAAAGTTTTATTGAAACAGTTTGTAAAGTGGAGTTTGTGCAATCACGAAATGTAATGCTGATAGCTATATTAATGGCCACACCTTGTTTTGTTTTATTTGGTTGGTTAAGTGATAAAGTGGGCAGAAAATGGATTATGTTAATAGGTATGTTAGCCGCAGTACTTACTTATAGGCCTATTTATAAAGAATTTATAAATATTACTTCTGCTGCGAATAGAACTAAAATAGTAGATGCAAGACTTACTAGTACCATGACAAGTTATCCTATTTATGATGCAAAGGATAAAACGAAAATATATTTGAAGCAGCAAACAGATACTACTTATTATGATGGGTCTGTTTTTAAATATTTTAGAACAGATACCATTATTTTGAAAGCGCCAAGAGATGAAACAAGGCCTATTACTTTAATTAATCCTGATATGATTCAGTATAGTTCCCCTAATCCACATTTGGTAGTGGAGAAAACGATGGGAGATGCAGCATATTGGGATATGATTTGGTTGGTCTTTATTCAAATTGTTTATGTGACCATGGTGTATGGTCCTATTGCCGCTTTCTTAGTTGAAATGTTCCCTACTAAAATAAGATATACATCTATGTCGCTTCCTTATCATATAGGTAATGGTGTATTTGGTGGCTTGGTTCCTTTTTTAGGTACTTTAATTGTTGAGTTCACCAAGACTTCTTCCAATCCTGCTGGTGATTCTTTAGCAGGCTTATGGTATCCGATTGGAGTAGCTTCTGTATGTTTTATTATTGGCCTTCTTTATTTAACGAATAAAATAGATAAAAATGTAATGGACTAATGTCCTAAGGCATTATGTTTAATCATTAGAATAAAAATAATTATATGAATACGATTAAAAAATTATTAGGATATGTATGGATGCTGATAGCGCCTTGCATTATCTTGTTTTTAGTATATGAAGCTTATGATAAAATTTCTAAAGCCCCTGCTACCACTCAATCGAATGTTATTTTGCAGTGGGTTATTATATTATTAATTTTTACACCTATCTGTGTGGGCTTTTTTATATTCGGTAGCTACGCTAGTAAAGGAGAGTATGATCATTTACCTGCCGCATCTTCTGAAATAGACTAATGGTAAAATCATTTTATATAAGTAGTTTTGAACTATGTCATTAGTAGTAAATACCCTTTGCAAAAATTACGGCCTTCAAGTGGCGGTAAATGAAGTTTCCTTTGAATTAAAACCTGGAGAAATTGTTGGTTTTTTAGGCCCTAATGGCGCTGGAAAATCTACTACTTTAAAAATGCTCGCTGGTTTTTTGGAAGCTGATAAAGGTTCTATTATTTTAAATGGTGAGCGCATCCATCAAAATGCAAGTATTGTAAAAAAACAAATTGGTTATTTACCTGAATCAAATGCATTATACCAAGACTTATATGTGAAAGAATATTTACAGTTTTTAACTGCTGTTCATTCAATCACGAATGCGTCAGCAGCCATTCAATCTGTGATAGAAAAAACAGGGCTTGGTCAAATGCAAAATAAAAAAATTGCAGCCTTGTCAAAAGGATACAAACAAAGACTAGGCATTGCGGCTGCCATTATACATCAGCCAACACTTATTTTATTAGATGAACCTACGGCTGGTTTAGATCCCAATCAATTAATTGAAATCAGGGCCTTGATACAATCTCTAAGTAAGGATAGCATGATTTTATTTTCAACACATATCTTACAAGAGGTTACGGCCATATGTGATCGAGTGTTAGTATTACACCAAGGAAAACTAGTGGCAGATGAGCCTACCCGTCAGTTATTAGATAAACATGGCGCTAGTTTAGAAGAAATATTCAAAATGCTTACCCATTAAAAAAAAGGGTGTAAATTGCAGTCTCCTTTTCGAATCAAAACAATTGAAAGTAAAAATTAAATTATTTATATGAGTTACATTATTGAAGTACGTGCAAGACAAATTTTAGACAGTCGTGGAAATCCTACTGTAGAAGTAGATGTTTTAACAGATGAAGGAGCTTTAGGTCGTGCGGCAGTGCCGAGTGGTGCAAGTACAGGTATTCACGAAGCAGTAGAATTAAGAGACAACGACAAGAAAAAATATCTAGGCAAGGGTGTATTAAAGGCTGTAAAAAATGTAAACGATTTAATCGCAAAATCTATCACTGGTTTTGACATTACTGCGCAAGCAGAGATTGATCAAATTATGATTGATTTAGACGGCACACCGAATAAAAGTAAATTAGGTGCGAACGCTATTTTAGCGGTAAGTATGGCAGTAGCCAAAGCAGCTGCAGAAGAAGCGAACCTTCCTTTATACAGATACATAGGTGGTACCAATGCAAGAACAGTTCCGATGCCCATGATGAATATTTTAAATGGGGGAGCACACGCCGATAATAAAATTGACTTTCAAGAGTTCATGATTATGCCAGTAGGGGCACCTAGCTTTAGCGAAGGACTTCGTTGGGGTGTAGAAATCTTTCATCAATTAAAAAGTACTTTGAAGAAAAAAGGATATAGCACCAACGTAGGAGATGAAGGTGGATTTGCGCCAAATATTCAAAGCAATGAAGAAGCGATTGAAACAGTACTGGAGTCAATTCAAGCGGCTGGTTATAAAACAGGAAGCCAAATTGCAATAGCTATGGATGCAGCGAATAGTGAGCTTTGGAATGCGAAGAAGAAAAAATATGTTTTCCATAAAAGTTCTGGTAAAGAAATGAGTAGCGACCAATTAGTAAAGTATTGGGAAAGCTGGGTGAAGAAATATCCTATCGTTTCTATTGAAGATGGAATGGCTGAAGACGATTGGGCAGGTTGGAAAAATTTAACCCAGACCATTGGCGATAAATGTCAATTAGTAGGGGACGATTTATTTGTAACCAATGTAACAAGAATACAAACAGGGATTGATAAGAAAATTGCGAATGGCTTACTTGTGAAAGTGAACCAAATTGGTACTTTAACGGAAACTATCAATGCAGTAAGTTTAGCACAACACAATGGCTACAATACCATTATGTCACATAGAAGTGGTGAAACAGAAGACACTACTATTGCCGATTTAGCCGTGGCTTTAAATTGCGGTCAAATTAAGACTGGTTCTGCTTCTCGTACCGATCGTATGGCCAAGTACAACCAATTAATTCGTATCGAAGAGCAATTGGGTGAAACAGGTGTTTTTCCTACAAAAGGCAAGTTGAAGTTTGGTACTAAATAAAGATACCCACTCTTAAAATATGAAGAGGAGCTCCTAGGGGCTCCTCTTTTTTTTGTCATATCATGAGAACTATCTTAATTTTACGCCAAGTCTCCCATATGCAATTCATCAAAAAAATAATGCCCTATGTAGCCAACCGTTACTTTGTTGTAAGTATTGGATTTGTGGTATGGATGTTGTTTTTTGACCAAAGAGATTTTTTTCAACAAAGAGAAAGAGCAGCAGAACTTAAAAAAGTAGAAGACGCTAAAAAATATTATCAAAAAGAAATAGAGTACACGCAAAAGCAATTGAATAATATTCAAAATAATAAAGCGGCTATTGAAAAATATGCCCGTGAAAGATATTTACTACGCAGAGAAGGAGAGGAACTGTATTTGTTTGAAGATACACTCCCTACCAGTACCAAATAATGACAAAGAAAGAACGCTATGAATTAGTGCTTGCTTATTTTCAAGAGCAAGTGCCTATTGCTGAAACGGAGCTGCTGTATGAGAATCCATTTCAATTATTAGTAGCTGTTATTTTATCTGCACAGTGCACCGACAAACGTGTCAACTTAACCACGCCTGCTATTTTTAAACAGTTTCCTACCCCTCAAAAAATGTCCAAGGCTAGTTTTGAGCAAATGTTTGCACTTATCAAAAGCATTTCTTATCCTAATAATAAGGCTAAGCATTTAATTGGCATGAGTCAATTATTAGTAGACAATTTTAATGCAGAAGTACCTTTGACAGTGGAGCAGTTAATTACACTTCCTGGCGTGGGTCGCAAGACAGCTAATGTAATTACCTCTGTGGTAGACAAACAACCCAATATGGCAGTAGATACCCATGTGTTTAGAGTCAGCAGAAGATTAGGCCTAGTGCCCATGACTGCCACAACACCCTTGGCAGTAGAGAAGGCATTGATAAAACATATTCCTACAGCACTTGTGCATACAGCACATCATTGGTTAATACTGCATGGTAGGTATACTTGTTTGGCAAGAAGCCCTAAATGCGATGCCTGTGGCTTAGTTTCTTTTTGTAAGGAAGGCGCAAAAAAAAGCGCCTCTTAGATTAGAGACGCTTTATTATAAGTTAAGTTAAGGCTGAATTTTATTCAGCTAATATTAGATTACAAATATTGTTCTACTGCTGTTACTAATTCTTGTTTAGTAATAGGAACGCCCATGATTTTATTATAACCTTTAGCGTCTACAAAATATTTATCACGAATAATTTTAATTAATTGTCCGTTGTTAATTTCTGGAATAACCACCGTTTCAAAATTCTTTAAAATATCGCCTAAGTTTTTAGGGAAAGGACGCATGTACTTAATATGTGCATGACTTACTGCTTTGCCTTGACTTTGTAAATGTAATGCAGCACTCTTAATGGTTCCATAAGTAGAACCCCATCCAAGTATTAATACTTTTCCTTTTTCAGCACCAGTGTCAATGGTTTGTAAAGGAATATAGTCTGCAATTTTATCTACTTTAGCTTCTCTTGATTTTACCATGAATTCATGGTTCTCAGAATCATAGCTAACGTTTCCAGTTTCTGCTTGTTTTTCTAATCCACCAATTCTATGTTCTAAACCTGGTGTGCCTGGTATAGCCCAAGGTCTTGCGCCTTTTTCGTTACGCTTATAAGGAAGGAATTTTTCTTCGCCTTCGTCTAATGCTTTTTTAAATTTCACTTCAATAGTAGGTAAGTCGGCAGCAGAAGGGAATTTCCAAGGTTCAGCACCATTGGCAATATATCCATCACTTAATAAAATAACCGGAGTCATATGTTGAAGTGCAATACGCACTGCCTCAAATGCTAAATCAAAACAATCGCTAGGCGTTGAAGTGGCAATAATAGGAATAGGTGCTTCACCATTTCTTCCATAATAGGCTTGCATTAAATCGCTTTGCTCTGTTTTAGTAGGTAAACCAGTGGAAGGTCCCCCTCTTTGAATATTCACAATAACTAAAGGAATTTCTAACATCATGGCAAGTCCCATGGCCTCTGTTTTCAAAGCCATACCTGGTCCTGATGTAGTGGTTAAACCAATAGAACCACCATAGCTTGCACCAATTGCAGCACTAATACCAGCAATTTCATCTTCTGCTTGGAAAGTTTTTACATTAAAGTTCTTGTACTTACTTAATTCATGTAAGATATCGGTAGCAGGTGTAATGGGATAACTTCCTAAAAATAATTGTAATCCACTTTTTTGAGCAGCTGCAATTAAACCCATTGATAATGCTTGGTTACCCATGATACTTCTGTAAACACCTGGCTCCATTTTTGCTTTTTCTACTTTGTATCTAGAAGAAAAAAGTTCAGCTGTTTCACCATAGAAATAACCTGCTTTTAATACATCGATATTACTATTTAAAATAGATTCTTTCTTTTTGAATTTATCTTTCAAATATTCAATAGTGGTGTCTAAGTCTCTGTTGTATAACCAATAAATCATACCCAATACAAACATGTTCTTCGCACGGTCTCTTTCTTTATTACCTAAGTCTGTATAAGCTTTTAGGGCTTCACGTGTTAATTTGGTTACGTCTACTTTTGTTAAATCATATCCATCTAAACTGCCATCTTCTAATGGATTAATTCCATCAGGGTAAGCAGCTAAGCGTAAATTTTTTGTGTCAAATCCTTCAATGTTCGCAATAATTTTTCCGCCTTTTTTTAAGCCTTTTAAATTCACTTTTAAAGCGGCTGCATTCATCGCAACTAGTACATCACAAATATCACCTGGTGTATAAACTCTGTTAGAACTAAAATGAATTTGGAATCCACTCACACCTGGTAGCGTTCCTAATGGAGCTCTGATTTCCGCAGGGAAATCGGGGAAAGTAGCTAAATCAATACCTAATAACGCAGTGTTATTGGTAAATTGTTGACCCGTTAATTGCATACCATCACCACTATCACCCGCAAATTTTATAACTACATCCTGTAAAACAACTTCTTTTTGCATATTCGATTTAATTGGAGCACGAAGGTACAAATCCGAGGGCCTAAAACCTTAACTTTTTATAGTTTTTTTATAGTTTTCTTGCCTAAGTTCATAGCCACAAAGCTTTGATATTATGCTTATTGAGCCCTTTTTTTACCTATTAAGTCTTTTTTTACTACTCTTTCTGCCCGCTCGGCCAATGGCAGTGTTGGTTTATTAGCAAAAATGGGGGGCTTTTTAAAAAAGCGAGCACATTACCGCTTTGATAAGATCACCCAATATCCAGGGCTTAAAAATGCCTAGAATTAACCTTTTTTAGACAATCATTCAAAGTATTTAGTATTTTTATACTAGAAAAAAACTTAAAACTATGGCAATTTTTAAATCTGGAAATCCAACACTTACTGAAAAAATATTTGATAAAAGTTTGCATAGCAATGCGCAATCTTTTGGTGTAATGAGTATTCGTGGCACGATTCAAAAATTTGGTTTTTTATTAATCATGGTCATGGCTTCTGCTATGTACGTTTGGAATGTATATGCTGAAGGCAATACAAGTTCTGCCACTACTTATATGTTAGTGGGCGCTATTGGTGGTTTTGTCGTAGCCTTAGTGATGATGTTTAAGCCTCAATGGGCTGGTTATATCGCACCTGCTTATGGAATACTAGAAGGATTATTTATTGGAGGCATAAGTGCTTTTTTCAATGAGATGTTTCAAAAAACCTATCCCAATATTGTACTACATGCAGTGGGTTTAACTTTAGGCGTAGCGCTTTCAATGTTCTTGTTATATAATTTTAGAATTATTAGTGTAACCAATCGCTTGCGTTCTATTATTATGTCTGCCACCATGGGTATTGGTTTATTTTATTTAATTGTTTGGATACTAGGAATGTTTGGAGTGAATATGGGCTTTGCATTTGATAGCTCTCCATTAAGTATTGGTATAAGTTTATTTATAGTAGGTATTGCCGCTTTAAATTTATTATTAGATTTTGATGCCATTGAAAAAGCCGCTGAAATGGGCGCACCTAAATACATGGAATGGTATGGTGCCTTTGGATTACTAGTTACTTTAGTATGGTTGTATATGGAAATTTTAAGATTGTTGAGCAAATTAAACTCAAAAGACTAGTGGGGAAATTTATCCCTTTAAATAAAAATTATAATGGAGTTTAAGCGGGGTAAATTATCGAATGAGCAATTGATTCATCTTTATAAATCCTTGCTTTTGCCAAGGATGATAGAAGATAAAATGTTGCTTTTACTTCGTCAAGGAAAAATTAGCAAATGGTTTAGTGGTATTGGACAAGAAGCCATCGCAGTAGGGGCTAGCCTAGCTATGGATCCTACTGAATGGATCATGCCTTTGCACAGAAATTTAGGTGTATTTACTGCACGAGGTATGCCCTTGACTGATTTATTTAAACAATGGCAAGGATATAAGTCCGGTTATAGTAAAGCGCGCGAAAGAAGTTTTCATTTTGGTTCTAAAGCGCATCATGTCTGCGGCATGATATCCCATTTAGGTCCTCAATTAGCTATCGCAGATGGCGTTGCACTCGCTTATCAACAAAGAGGACAATTAAAAGCCACCTTAGCATTTACTGGAGAGGGCGGAACGAGTGAGGGCGATTTTCATGAAGCCTTAAACGTAGCCGCTGTATGGGGCCTGCCCGTTATTTTTATCATTGAAAATAATGGATACGGATTAAGCACACCCACCAATGAACAATACAAATGCGATTATTTAGTAGACCGTGCGAAGGGTTATGGTATTGATGGTATTCGCATTGATGGAAATAATATTTTAGAAGTATATGATACGGTGAAAGGTGTTAGAGATTATTGTATTAATAATCAAAGACCTTATTTAATTGAGTGTACCACTTTTAGAATGCGTGGACATGAAGAAGCCAGTGGTGTGAAATATGTTCCAAAGGAATTAATGGATACTTGGTCAAGAAAAGATCCTATAAAAAACTACGAGCAATATTTAGTGAAAGAAAAAGTAATCACAGAGATGGAAGTGGCTACGATGAGAAATGATTTAAAGCAAAGCATCGAAGCCGATTTAAAAATAGCCATGGAGCCAGAAGACTGGCAGCCATCTGTGCAAGAAGAAGTGGCCGATTTATTTGCGCCTACTTTACCTAATACTATTTTGGATTTTACCGAATTAAATAATCCTATATTAACCAAGAAGCGTTTTATAGAAGCCATTAGTGAAGCCCTAAGACAGTCCATGGTTTTGTATCCGGAATTAATTATAATGGGACAAGACATTGCAGAATATGGAGGTGCTTTTAAAGTAACAGAAGGTTTTGTACAACAATTTGGAAAGCAAAGAGTGCGCAATACACCTATTTGTGAAAGTGCTATTGTGGGTGCTGCACTTGGGTTAAGTTTAGAAGGTATCAAGTCGGTGATGGAAATGCAGTTTGCCGATTTTGTAACGGTTGGCTTTAATCAGATTGTAAATAATTTGGCTAAAATAAATTACAGATGGGGACAGAATGCAGATGTTGTTATTCGAATGCCAACAGGTGCGGGAGTGGGAGCAGGTCCATTCCATTCTCAATCGAATGAAGCATGGTTCACACATGTACCCGGATTAAAAGTGGTCTACCCTTCTAACCCCATTGATGCAAAAGGTTTATTAATTGCTGCATTGGCCGATCCCAATCCCATACTTTATTTTGAACATAAAGTCATGTATAGAAGTATTGAAGCAGAAGTACCTGATGAATATTATCAAGTTCCTATTGGTAAGGCGGCACTAGTGAGCGAAGGAGAAGCCGCTTGTATTATTACTTATGGTATGGGCGTGCATTGGGCTTTGCAATATAAAGCGGCACATAGTGAGGCGTCTATTTCTATTGTAGATTTAAGAACCTTGGCCCCCTTAGATTATGAGGCTATTGAAAAAGTGGTGAAGGCTACTGGAAAAGTAATGGTTCTGCACGAGGATAATTTAACCGGCGGTATTGGTGGAGAAATTAGTGCCTGGATTGCAGAGCACTGCTTTGAATATTTAGATGCACCTGTAATGCGTTGCGCTTCTTTAGATACACCTATTCCTTTTAATACTGTTTTGGAAAAACAATATTTAGCAAATAGCAGATTGGAAGAAATGATGCAAAAGCTTTTAGCTTATTAACATTAAAAAAGACCCTTAAATTTTATTTCTTAGGTTAAGTAAACAAGCCTACCCGTTTATGGGGTAGGCTTGAAAAATCATTAGATAAGGAATAAACAATCCTCAAATTTCCTATTGAGGATTGTTTATTCTATACACTCTAAGGAAATTCCCTCCCAATACTTTTGCAACATCTTTATCAGCATAACCTCTTGCTATTAATGCTTGCGTAAAATTAGGATAATCTAACACTGTTTTTAATTCTTTAGGTGCAGAGTTAATGCCATCGAAATCAGAACCAATGCCCACATGGTCAATGCCAATTAATTTTACGATATGGTCAAAGTGTTGCATTAATTGTTCTAAGTCTGGCTTAATGGCTTCGCTTTCTGCAGGGTATTTTTCAGAAACCATCGTGAATGCATATTCGCGTTGTAAACCGGTGGCAAGTAAAGAATCTATTTCTGCTTTATGATTTTTTCTAAAAGCGGCATCCTTCTTACTAAAATTACTATCTACAAAACCAGAGAAGAAGTTTAAGTGAATCACACCCCCATTTTTTCCAACAGCTAAAATTTGATCGTCTTTTAAATTTCTTGTAACTGGACAAATACTATAAGCATTACTATGTGAAGCAATCACCGGTTTGGTGGTTGTTTTTATGGCATCCCAAAATGTAGCTTCACCCACATGAGAAATATCTACTATAATACCTAGCTTATTCATGCGTGCGACAATTTCTTTACCAAAAGAAGTCAAACCCTTAGGTCCTGTATAGCTAGGATCTTTTTCAGCGGTATGAGAACTTGCCCAAGAAGGGGAGTTATTCCAAGTGAGTGTCATGTAACGAACCCCTCTATTATAAAATGTATCTAAGCGGTCGATATTGTCTTCAATCATATGTCCCCCTTCTACGCCATACTGCGCTACAATTTTATTTTGCTTTAAGGCTTTATTAATTTGCTTCCAGCTTTTTGCAATAACAATTTTATCAGGGTTTCTATTCGCAACAGCTTCTAAGGTATCCATGGATCTCATCGCCCATGCGTAAGGGTTGGCTTTTTCGCCATCGCACCAAACTGAAAATAATTGGTAGTCCAATCCCCCAGTTTTCATTCGCTTTAAATCGGAGTGGTTGATGCCGCTAAGGTCCTGGTCAAGGCTTACTTTTTTTTCAATACATGCGGTAATGCAATCATTGTGGGTATCTACTAATATCGATTTATAGTGAATGGCTTGGGCATTCGCGCCACCTGTTATAAGCAAAAAAAGGGCTACTAAATATTTCATAGTATAGGATTGTTTTGATTGACAACTAAAATAGCTATTTTTGCGCACAGAAAACCGACTATGTTAGACAAACTAGAAGCCATAAAAGCAAGATTCCAGCAAGTGGGGGTGGCTTTGACCAATCCAGAGATTATTAATAACCAATCAGAATTTGGTAAAATGAGCAAGGAATACCGTTCCTTGGAAAAAATCATTATACCTTATGAGCGTTATATGAAGGTGTTGGAAGAGCATAAATTTGCCAAAGAAACCTTGAATGGGGATGATGCAGAAATGCGTGAGTTGGCAAAAATGGAGATGCCAGCATTAGATGCGGAAAAAGAAACGCTTGAAAAAGACTTAACCAAATTATTAATACCCAAGGATCCGCAGGATGACAAGAATGCCATTATTGAATTAAGAGCAGGTACAGGTGGAGATGAAGCCAGTTTATTTGTGGGTGATTTACTTACAATGTATACAAGGTATTGTCAGAAAAAAGGATGGAAAGTGGCATTGGTAAGTGAGAGTGAAGGTTCGGTGGGTGGTTATAAGGAAGTAATATTAGAAGTAGTGGGTGAAGATGTATATGGTACTATGAAATTTGAAAGTGGCGTGCACCGTGTTCAACGTGTACCGAGTACCGAAACACAAGGTAGGGTGCATACTTCAGCAGCTACAGTAGCTGTAATGCCAGAAGCGGAAGAAGTAGATTTTGTATTGAACCCAGCAGATGTGAAAATGGAAACTTCTCGAAGCGGTGGTGCAGGTGGACAAAACGTAAACAAGGTAGAGACCAAGGTAATGTTAACGCATATTCCTACGGGTACCGTTATTATTTGTCAAACAGAGCGTTCTCAATTAGGCAATAGAGAAAAGGCCATGACCATGATGCGTACTAAATTATTTGAAGAGCAAGTACGTAAGCAAGAAGATGAAATTTCAAGACATCGTAAAACATTGGTAAGTACTGGAGATAGAAGTGCTAAAATTAGAACTTATAATTGGCCGCAAGGTAGAGTCACTGACCATAGAGTGGGTGTTACTTCTTATAACTTAGATGCCGTTATTAATGGAGAGATAGAAGAATTTATTGAAGCCCTACAAGTAGCAGAAAATGCAGAGAAGATGTTGGTGAAACAATAATACAAACTTTATTTTCCTGCAATCGCTTTTTCCCATTCCCAGGCCGTGCGCATCATTTCGTTTAAATCAAATTTGCAATGCCAGCCTAGTTTTTTAACGGCATAGTCGTTGTTGGCATAAATAGCTACAATATCGCCATTTCTTCTTGGGCCAATCTCATAATTTAATTTCACACCCGATACTTTTTCAAAAGCTTCAATGGCTTCTAATACACTAATACCATTGCCCGTACCTAAATTAAAAATATCGCAATTATTTAATTTATTCTCTTTAATAGAAAGTTGTAAGGCTAAAGTATGTGCGTGTGCAATATCACAAACATGAATATAATCGCGAATACAACTGCCATCGCGGGTATCATAATCATTGCCGTGCACTTGCATCTTAGGTAATTTACCAATAGCTGTTTGCGTAATAGCAGGCACTAAATTTTGAGGACGACCAATAGGTAGTTCGCCAATAGCAATTGAAGGATGAGCGCCGACTGGATTAAAATAACGAAGTAAAATGGCAGAAAGTGGATGCGCCACTGCGGTATCGTGCACAATAGTTTCTCCCATTTGCTTAGTAGCCCCATAAGGAGAGGCCGCTGTTTTTAAAGGCGTTTGTTCTGTTACCGGAATGCTGTCTGGATTACCATACACTGTGCAAGAGGAAGAAAAAATAAAATGCTTGGCTTGGTACTTTACAGCTAACTGTAATAGGTTAATTAAAGAGCTAATATTATTTTGATAATAGTCCAGTGGCATTTCAACCGATTCACCTACTGCTTTATAGGCAGCAAAATGAATTATGCCTGTAATGTTTTTATGTTCGATAAAAATTTCTTCCGTTGCTTTTTTATCGGTTAAATCAATCTCGTAATTTTTAATTTTTTTACCTGTAATTTTTTCAATGCCTTTTAAGGAATCAGCAGAAGATCTCGATAAGTTATCGGCAGAAATAACCTCAAAACCATTTTCAATTAAATCGACAATAGTATGAGCGCCAATATAGCCAGTGCCCCCTGTAACAAGAATAGTTTGCATTCGAAATTATTTGCAACAAAAGTAACGAAAATTATGCTTTGCTTGCCAGGGTAAATCCAAAGGTAGTACCCACATTTACCTTGCTTCTAACATGTATAGTTTCTCCGTGGGCTTCAATAATATGCTTGCATATTGCTAGTCCTAAGCCTGTGCCTCCAATTTCGCGGGCTCTTGCATCATCGGTACGGTAGAATCTTTCAAATAAACGAGGAAGATGTTCTTCGGCAATACCAATGCCATCATCACCAATTTCAATGAGTATTTTTTCATCTTCCATTTTATAAATACTGGCTGTAATTTGGCCATCAATTTTACCATATTTAGTAGCATTGGATAATATATTTACCACCACTTGATAAATTTTATTTTTATCTGCAAAAACATAAATAGGAGATTCAGATCCTTTTTTAAATTGAAATTGAATATTTTTTTTGATTCTTTTTACACTTAAATTATTTATCGCTTCATTGATAATATCTTGAATAATAAATGATTGTTTTAAGATGGGGTCTTTATTAATTTCTAAATTAGTAATAGCGTCTACATCACTTAATAATTGAACCAGTCTTTGCACATTTGACTGCGCTTGTTCTACAAATTTTTTGCCTATAACGGGTTCGTCCATGGCGCCATCGCCCAATAATTCTAAATAACCTTGAATAGCGAATATGGGTGTTTTAATTTCGTGCGATAAGTTTTGTAAAAATTCTTTTCTAAAAGCTTCGTTGGACTGTAAGTCTTGAATTTCTTTTGTTTTTTGGGCGGCCCATTCTTCTACATCTTCTCTTACATCGTCAATGCCTTTTTTAGGGAGTACATATTTTTGATACGCTTCTTCTCTTTTAGTAGCCTTGGTTTGAGAAATAAGTTTATAGATTAATTTTATTTTTCGATAAATAAAATATTCTAAAAGCTGACCCATTAAAAAATAGATACTAAAAAAACTTACTATAAAATAAGTAATGCACAATTTTGCATTGGAAAATAACATGAAAATACTCAAGGCTATCAGTGAAGCCAGTAATAATGCCGTTAAGGCTGCAAGCTGCTTGGGTGTTAAGTTCTTTTCTTTAAACATGTAATGAAAGCCTCGTTCAAAGAGGCAGAATGAAGGTATTAAATCTTCCTAATAATTGATCCAATTAATTTAATAATCGAATTTGTAGCCTACCCCTTTTACAGTGGTGATACAGTCGATGCCTAATTTGGCTCTAATTTTTCTAACATGTACATCAATTGTACGATCTCCCACAATCACATCGTTTCCCCATACTTGAGATAGAATCTCTCCTCTTAAAAAAACGCGACCTGTTTGAGCTGCTAGTAAGTATAATAATTCAAATTCTTTTTTGGCAAGTACATGGGTCACGCCTTTCAATACCGTTTTATATTGCGTGATATCAATTATTAAATCATTGATTGTAATTACTTTTTTATCTGATTCAATAGGTTGTAATCGTCTAAATAAAGCCGTAATTCTACTTACTAATACTTTAGGGCTAATAGGCTTGCTAATAAAATCATCGCCTCCTAGTTCTAATCCTTTGATATGAGAAGCCTCATCATTTAAGGCAGTAAGTAATACAATAAGAGTTTTGTCAAATTGTTTCTGCGTTCTTAAATATTCACAAACTTCAAAACCAGTTCTCTTGGGCATCATCACATCTAAAATAATACAGTCTGGTGCAAAGGAGTTTGCTTTTTCAATGGCCTCGCTGCCATCTTTAGCAGTGGCTACTTCGTAGCCTAATTTATTTAAATGAAAGCTAATAATTTCAATAATATCAGGCTCGTCGTCTGCAATCAATATTTTTATAGGTGCTTCCATAATTATTAGTGCAAAACTACCCTTTATATAGCAGATCTAGGAAGGGTGTTTACATTATCAAATTGTTAACTAAGTACTATCTAAAGGTTAAGATTGGCTACGAATATGTTGAATATAGGGGTTATGCTCTTTTTCCCTGCCCCAAGTAGTGGCTGGTCCATGGCCTGAGTAAATAGTAAGGCTGTCTGGTAAAGGAAAAATTTGTGTACGAATACTTTTGATTAAGTCCAAGGGGTTGGCGCCTGGTAAATCGGTACGGCCAACGCCGTCTTTAAATATTAGGTCTCCGCCAATCATAAAATCCTGCTGGGCGTGATAAAAACAAACACTTCCTGGAGAATGCCCGGGGGTTAGTAATACCTTGAATGAGTCGGTGCCGAACTGAATTATTTCACCTTCTTCTATATATTGAATGGGTCCTTTGTAGGCATCTGTTGGAACGCCCCATTTAGCAGCAGCTTCCGGTAATCGGTCTAAAACAATTTGTTCATTGGGATGAATATGTGCAGTCAGTCCATAGGTTTCACTCACATAATTATTACCAAAGACATGGTCTAAATGACAATGCGTATTTAATAATAAACTGGGCTTTAAATTTTCTTTGCGAATAAAATCAGTCAACATTTTTTCTTCAATACGCGTATAACAACCCGGATCAATAATAATGGCTTCTTTAAACTCATTGTATAAAACATAAGTATTTTCTTGAAAAGCGCTAAAACAAAAATCTTGGATGGTAATCATAATTATTTATGGGCGCTTAGGTGTTGACAGATATTTTTTACAATCATGGGGCCTTCGTAAATAAATCCTGTCCATATTTGAAGCAAGGAAGCGCCTGCATTTATTTTTGACTCGGCATCGGCTCCTGTGAATATACCACCACTAGCAATAATAGGAATGCGACCTGCAATACCTTTATGCAAGTATTTTAATACTTCAGTAGACTTTTCTAATAATGGCTGACCACTTAATCCACCTGCTCCCATTTTTTTTCCTTTCTCTTGGTTCATTGTATTGAGTAAGCTGCGATCAATGGTGGTATTGGTGGCAACCAACCCATCTATTTTAATTTCATTGGTTAATGCAATGATATCGTCTAATGCCGAAGTTTCTAAATCGGGCGCCATTTTTAATAAAATAGGTTTATTATTTTTATTTAAATTTTGCAACGCTGCAAATATTTTTCTTAAAGATTCTTTTTCTTGTAGTTCGCGCAGTCCAGGTGTATTAGGAGAACTTACATTTACCACAAAATAATCTACCACTTCTTCAAGGCCTACAAAGTTGGTGCAATAATCTTTCCATGCATCAGCGTTTTCAGTCACTTTATTTTTTCCAATATTCCCACCAATAATTAAATTGGATTGGGTAGTAGCTTTTCTTTCTTTTAATCTTTTAGCAATAATTTCTAAACCTTCGTTGTTAAAACCCATTCTATTAATTAATGCTTTTTGATCGGGTATTCTAAATAAACGAGGTTGGGCATTGCCTGCTTGTGGTTTGGGAGTGACCGTTCCAATTTCAACAAATCCAAAACCCAGCATTTCTAACTCGTTTAAATAAGCGGCATTTTTATCAAAGCCGGCACCTAATCCTACAGGGTTGGGGAATCTTACACCAAAGCAAGTTTTAGATAAATCGGATGCATTGTATTGAAATTGTTTGGCTAATTGATTTTTTACAAAAGGAAGAGAATGCGCCAATTGCAAACCGCCCATACTAAGATGATGTGCAGTTTCCGGAGGGAGCATAAATAAGCTGTTTCTTAGCAATGGATATAGCATACCACAAATTTACGATGAAATATTTAGTTGCATAAACAACTTTTTATAAAAATGACTACATTTAGGGTGTTAAAATTCATATTTTATGCAAGAAGCGTATATCGTTGCTGGCTTTAGAACAGCTGTTACAAAAAGTAAAAAAGGTGGTTTCAGGTTCATGCGTTCCGATGAATTAGCCATTGAAGTGATCAAGGGTTTGATGAAAACTTTACCCTCTGTGGATCCAAAATTAGTAGATGATGTGATTGTAGGTAATGCAGTTCCTGAAGCAGAACAAGGATTACAGTTTGGAAGAATAATTGCAGCGAAAGCTTTAGGCATTGAAGTGCCAGGTATTACTATTAATAGATATTGTGCAAGTGGTTTAGAAAGCATTGCCATGGCCACTGCAAAAATTAGAACAGGGATGGCGGAATGTATTATTGCAGGTGGAACAGAATCGATGTCGATGGTCCCAACTGCAGGCTGGAAAACAGTTCCAGCGTATTCTATTACAGTGGATGAACCAGATTATTATTTATCAATGGGCTTAACTGCAGAAGCAGTAGCCAATGAATATAAAATTTCAAGAGAAGATCAAGACGCGTTTGCATTAGCATCACATCAAAAAGCAAAACAAGCTATTGATAATGGTTATTTCAAAAAAGGAATCTTGCCTATTGAAATAAATGAAACCTATATCAATGAAAAAAATAAAAGAGCCAATCGAACTTATACTATAGATACAGATGAAGGGGTAAGAGCAGATACCACCATTGAAGCCTTGGCTAAATTAAAACCCGCTTTTGCAGTGAAAGGTTCTGTGACTGCAGGTAACTCCTCTCAAACAAGTGATGGTTCTAGTTTTGTGATGGTGATGAGTGAAAAATTAATGAACTCCTTGGGTTTAAAACCAATTGGACGTTTAGTGAACTGCGCCTCGGCTGGCGTACACCCAAGAATTATGGGCATTGGTCCTATTGCGGCTGTACCAAAAGTATTAAAGCAGGCTGGCATGACGCAGGACCAAATTGATTTATTTGAACTAAATGAAGCCTTTGCCTCTCAGTCATTAGCAGTTATTAGAACCCTTAACTTAGATATAAATAAAGTCAATATTAATGGAGGCGCCATTGCCTTGGGCCATCCTTTGGGTTGCACCGGTAGCAAATTAACCGTACAAATTTTGAACGATTTAGAACGACTTAATAAGAAATATGGCATTGTGACTGCCTGCGTAGGCGGGGGTCAGGGTATTGCAGGAATCATTGAAAGATTCTAAATCCTACAAGAAAATTAGGCTTTACAATCTTTCCCTCTAATGATTTTTCAAACCTTTGCAGGTTTGGGACCTCTATCTATCCTACCATACATCAAAAGCTGCACCTTTTCTTGGCATTTTTCGCCATTTTTTGCCTAAAATATGATAGCTTAGGTACTCGATTTATTTAAAATAAGCAAACTTATAACTATGCGTATATCTATTCTTGGGTCTATTGTATTGGCATCTATTTTGTCAATCACTAATTTATCAGCTCAGAAGGCAAAAAAAACAGCGCCTGTAGTAGCTGCCACTGAAACAAAAGTGGACATTAATAAAGTGTTTAAAAATTGGAAACCACGTAATGTGGGTCCTGCCTCAATGAGTGGTCGTGTGACTTCTATTGATGTGGAAGTAGAAAATCCAAATAATATTTGGATTGGTGCAGCCTCAGGAGGTGTTTGGAAAACAAATAATAGTGGTGTGAGTTGGACGCCCGTTTTTGATGAGCAACCCATTTTAAATATTGGGGCCGTTGCAATTCAACAATCTAATCCAAGTGTGGTTTGGGCCGGAACAGGAGAAGGTAATCCAAGAAATTCAATAAGTATTGGAGAAGGTATTTATAAAACATTAGATGCTGGTAAGACATGGAAGAGAATGGGCTTGGAGCAAACAAGAAATATTCACCGTGTCATCATCGATCCAACGAATCCTAATACGGTGTATGCAGGAGCCATTGGAAATCCTTATGGTCAAAGCAAAAACAGAGGTGTTTATAAAACAACCGATGGGGGTGATACATGGAATCAAATTTTATTTACCAATGATACATCTGGTCCTGGTGATATGATTATGGATCCAAAAAATCCGAATAAATTATTCGTAGCCATGTGGCATCATTACCGTAACCCTTATCATTTAGAAAGTGGTGGAAAGGGAAGTGGTATTTATATGACTATTGATGGTGGAAAAAATTTCACCAAATTGGGAAAAGAGAATGGACTCCCTGAAGGTAATTTAGGTCGTGTAGGTATTACGATTAGTAAGTCAAATCCTAATAGAGTATATGCCTTAGTAGAATCTACTAAGAGTGGTTTATATAGAAGTGATGATGGGGGTTATAATTTCATATTAGTGAATGCACAAAAATCAATTGTCGATAATCGTCCGTTTTATTTCCAAGATATTATTTGTGATCCTTTAAATGAAAATACACTTTGGTATATTAGTCAAACGGTGGTGAAAAGTATTGATGGTGGAAAAAATTTCGAAACCATTATTCCTTATAGCGGTATTCATCCAGACCATCATGCCTTTTGGATTCACCCTACCGATAATAAATTTATGGTAGATGGAAATGATGGTGGTATTGGTATTACAAGAGACGGTGGTAAGACTTGGATGTTTGATGAGAAACTTCCTATTGGCCAATTCTATCATATTAATGTAGACAATGAAACACCTTATCATGTAATGGGTGGTATGCAGGACAATGGTTCTTGGAGAGGCCCAGCCTATACTTATATTCAAGGGGGCATTAAGAATTTCTATTGGGATAATTTATGGGGCGGAGATGGTTTCGATGTAGTGCCAGATCCTGAAGATGCCAATTGGGTATATGCCATGAGCCAAGGTGGTTCAGTAGGAAGATATAATACTATAACAGGTGAATCATCTTATATACAACCTCCTGCACCAGATGCAAAAACGCTTTTACGTTTTAACTGGAATGCAGCTATTGCACAAGATCCATTTGATAAAAAAACAGTTTATTATGGTTCTCAATTTTTACATAAGAGTACCAATAAAGGTGCTGCATGGCAAGTTATCTCTCCCGATTTAACTAGTAATGATAGCGCAAAAATTGATCAAACTACGAATGGGGGTTTAAGCGTTGATATCACAGGTGCAGAAAATCATTGTACTATTTTAGCAATCGCTCCTTCCACCATCCAAAAAGGTTTAATCTGGATAGGTACCGATGATGGTAATGTTCAAGTAACAACTAACGGAGGTGCTACTTGGACAAATTTAACAGCGAATATTACAGGCCTTCCTAAAGGTGCCTGGATACCTCAAGTAAGAGCATCTACTTATAATGCCAATGAAGTATTTGTAGTAGCTAATAATTATAGACAAGGAGATTTTGCTCCTTATATATTTAGATCTACCGATTTGGGAAAAACTTGGACTAATATAGTAAGTGCTGCTAAAGTAACAGGCTATGCCTTAACCGTTATTCAAGATATTGTGGAGCCTAATTTATTTTTTGTAGGTACAGAGCAAGGTATGTATGTAAGTTTAGACAATGCGGAAACTTTCCAACAATGGAAAAATGGTTACCCATCTGTTTCTACTTATGATTTTGCGATTCAAGAAAGAGAGGCCGATTTAGCTATAGCCACTTTTGGTCGTGCATTATGGGTATTAGACGATATTAAACCACTTCGTAAATTGGCACATAATAAAGGCATGGCAAATAACTTTTTTGTTTCTGCACCAAATGCAGTTATCAATGCTTCTTATAAAAACTCATCTTATGAGTGGAGTACTTGGGGAATGTATGATGCAGAGAATCGTCCATCGGGATATCCTTTCACTGTGTATTTAATGGATACTGTTAAAAAAGTAAAAGTTCAAATTAAAGACGCACAGGATTCAGTGATTAGAAATTTAAGTTTCAAAGTAGATTCTGGTTTCAATAGACAATACTGGGGCTTTGAGCAAAAAGGAAAACGTGCAGCGGGTATGTCTAAAGTAGGTGGAGGCGGCCGTAGAAGAATGGTGGAAGAAGCGCCTGCGGATCCAGAAGAAGAAAGAGAGTATAGAGGTAGAGCTGTTTTACCTGGAAAGTATAAGGTAGTAGTAACTGCTAATAAGCAAAAAGATTCTATGTGGATTGAAGTGAAAGGCGATGAGCGCTTAGCGGATAGAACCTTGGTGGTGAAAAAGCAAGATGAACTAATGGCAAAACATCAACCTAGTGCTGATAAATTTAATAGTGTAATGGATCAATTAGATGAAGTAGATGCTTTATTACTTGATTTAAAGACAGAATGGAAAGATAAAAAAGACAAGGGTATTGACACATTAAATAAAGCACATAAAAAAATTACAGCAAGTGCTAAAGTTTTACGTGAATTTATTTTTGGTAAAAAGCAAGAAAAGCAAGGCTATGGTACAGTAGATGTGATTACACCTATCTCCATTATCAGAGACGCTTCTATGCTAATTGGGGGTAAAAATACCATGCCAGGTGAGCAAGAAGATAGAAAATTACAAGAGGCAGAAACGGCTATTCAAACTGTGATTGCAAAAGCAAATGAATTTTTTACAAAGGATTGGGCTGAGTTTAGAAAATTAGTAGAAGCCAATCCTATTAAAAAGTTCAAAGATTATGAGTCAATTAAATAATTTTTAAAAAATAAATAGTATGAAAAAGTTTTTATTAATGATCTTCTCGCTAAGTTCTTTGATGGTGTCTACGAACGTAGTAGCGCAGAAGAAAAAAACAGTAGCGCCTCTTGCAACGAATAGTTTGTCTGAGGACGCAATTATCAAGGCACAAAATTTTAGACTTATAGGTCCCTTTAGAGGTGGAAGAGCAGCCTCAGCGGTGGGTTCTTATACCGATGTCAATACATTTTATATGGGCGCTACGGGTGGCGGTGTTTGGAAAACCACAGATGCAGGTAGTAATTGGAAAAATATTTCTGACGGATTTTTTGGAGGTAGTATGGGCGCTATTGCCATTGCACCTACGAATGAATCAATTGTGTATGTGGGAGAAGGGGAGAACAGCATGAGAGGTAATGTGAGTGAGGGTTTGGGCGGTATGTGGAAGTCTACAGATGATGGAAAGACTTGGAAAAACATGGGCTTAAAAGAAGCTAGACATATTGTAAGAATTATAGTGCATCCAAAAAATCCAGATATTGTTTGGGTAGCCGCTATGGGACATTTATTTGGACCTAACGAAACAAGAGGTGTTTTTAAAAGTACCGATGGTGGACAAAACTGGAAAAAAGTATTGTATGTCAATGAGCAAACAGGCGCAAGTGATTTAGTGATAGATCCAAGTAATCCTGAAATTTTATATGCTGGTACTTGGCAGTTAATGCGTACCCCTTACAGCTTAGAAAGTGGTGGAGCTGGTTCTGGTTTATTTAAAAGTACAGATGGTGGAGATACTTGGACATCTATTAAAACCAATAAAGGATTTCCAAAAGGAGTATGGGGTATCACCGCTATTGCGGTAGCCAAATCAAATACTGATAAATTATATGCTTTAATTGAAAATAAAGACGGCGGTTTATATGTATCTGAAAATGCAGGTAAGACTTGGGAACTAGTAAACAGTGATAATAATATTCGTCAAAGAGCTTGGTATTATACAAAAGTATTTATTGATCCTGCTGACGAAAATAAAATTTACTGTCCGAATGTAAACTTTATGGTATCAAGTGATGGAGGAAAATCTTTTTCAAGTATGAGAACACCTCATGGCGATCATCATGATTTATGGATTGATCCAAAAAATGGTAAGCGCATGATTGTGGCAGATGATGGTGGCGCGCAAGTAAGTTTAGATGGTGCAAAAAATTGGAGTACTTTAATGAACCAACCTACTGTGCAAGTGTACCGTTTAAGTACAGACAATCATTTTCCTTATAGAGTTTTAGGTGCACAACAAGATAATTCTGCTTTTAGAATTTTATCAAGTACCTATGGTGCTTATATTGGAGAAAGTGATTTTGATGTTACTGCCGGTGGGGAGAGTGGCTATATTGTTGCTGATCCAACCAATAGTGATATTGTATATGGTGGTTCTTATGGCGGTTTAATTACAAGATATGATCACAAAACGGGAGAGAACCGTGTGATCAATGTTTGGCCTGATAATCCAATGGGTGCTGGTGCGGAAGCTATGAAATATCGTTTCCAATGGAATCATCCTATTTTCTTTTCTCCACATAATCCTAAAAAATTATACACGGCAGGTAATCATTTATTTGCTACTGAAAATGAAGGTGCAAGTTGGAATATGTTATCACCAGACTTAACGACCAATGATAAGAGCCGTCAAAAAAGTTCAGGCGGACCTATTACGCAAGACAATACTAGTGTAGAATATTATTGTACCATATTTACTGCAGCAGAATCTCCATTAGAGAAAGACTTATTATGGACAGGTAGTGATGATGGTATCATTAATGTAAGTAAAGATGGTGGCGCCAATTGGAAAAATGTAACGCCTAAGGATATCCCACAATGGATGATGTGGAATAGAGTAGAAATAGATCCGATTAGAAAAGGAACTGCTTATTTTGCAGGAACGCGTTATAAGTTAGATGACTTTACTCCTTATTTATATGTAACGCATGACTATGGCGAAACTTGGGAAAAAATTACGAGTGGTATTAATCCATTACATTTCACAAGAGCCATTGTAGCAAGTCCAAGAAAAGCAGGCGTTTTATTTGCAGGTACTGAATATGGCTTGTACGTTTCTATGAATGATGGAAAATCTTGGGAGCAACTACAATTAAATTTACCCGTGACACCTATTACCGATTTATTAATTAGAGATAATAATTTAATTGTAGGTACACAAGGACGTAGTATTTATATTTTAGATGATTTATCTTTTATTGAAAATTATCAAGCAACTAATGTAAACGCTTCAAAGGTATTTGCAGTGGCGAACACTTATCGTGTGCCACCTCAAATGGGAGGCCGTCGTAATCGTGGTGCAAGAACAGGTATGCCAGCCAATGTGGGCGTTAACCCTCCAAAAGGGGCGGTTATTAATTATTGGTTGAAGGATGCGAACGATAGCACGACTGTACAAATTGATATCTTAGATGAAAATAAAAAATTAGTTAGACATTTTAGTTCAAAAGAAACGGGCAAAGACAAATCTGGTATTGTAGTGGAGAATGGCTTTCAACAATTTACTTGGAATTTGTACCATAAAGAAATAGAGAAGCCTTCTGATGATTTAATATTATGGAATGGTTCAACAAGTCCAGTATTAGCAGCACCTGGTAAATACTATGCTAAAGTTAGTATTGATAAAGACTCTACTGTTTATCCTTTCGAACTCATTGCCGATCCTAATTATAAAGTATCTAATGCAGATTTAAAAGCACAGGAGCAATTCTTATTAGAAGTGGCTGCTAGTTTTAATACCATTATGAAGGCTTTAAAAGGCATTAAAGAAATTCGTACTCAAGTGCAAGTCTTACAAAAGAAAACCAAGGATTCTAGTTTCCAAAAGCAAAGCGAATCTTTATTAGCAAGTCTTAAAACTATTGAAGAGGCTTTACACCAAACAAAGGCGAAGAGTGGACAAGACGTTTTAAACTTCCCTATTCGTTTAGATGATAAATTAGCTGGTGTATTTGAATCTGCAGCCTCAGGCTATGTAGCACCTACTAAGCAAGTGAAAGAAACTTATATAGCATTGAAACTGCAAGTGGATGAGCAATTGAAAATGTATGAAACTATTAAGAAAGAAGGCGTGAAAGCTTTAAATGATGCGGTACATAAATTAATGATACCTATTATTGGAAATTAATACTTTCTTTTTGCAAAGATGATTAAGTTTGTCTTTACAGTATCTTATCAAAAAAGGTCCCCCGAAAATCGGGGGACCTTTTTTTTATTCAAAATCTTTGTACAATAAATATTTTTTACGCATCAACTTAAAAGCCGCTAAACCTGGTTGCCAGCTAGCTCTTATTGCTGCAGCAGATTGGCCTGATTTTAATTGTTCCATCAAAGTAGCGTTACCAGCTAATTTATTAAAGAAGTAGTCGGTGGCTAATTTTGATTTAGGCTCAATAAAAAAACTTTCTTTTACAGGGAAAGCCTGGTACATCTCGATGATTAAATCTAGATCAATCTTATTAGGGGCTTGCCTCTTGCTTAAATCCCATCCATAGCAAGTCTGTCCATACAATTTTGAACTCATTGCACCCGTTCTTGGCCCAGGGATAAAGCTAAAACTTTTGCCTTGAATACTTGGGTGTCCAATATGCGCAAATGCATGTGCAGTACCACGACCTTCACTCATTACTGAGCCTTCTATTAAACAAGTAGTTGGATACCAGTAAATGGCATTCATGTCTGGTAAATTTGGTGAGGGCGCAATATTAAAGGTATACATGGAACTATGGTCATAATTCTTGCATCCAATTACAGTGAATTGAATTGGACTTCCTGCTTTATTGATACTACTATCAGTTGGTGCTGTTAACCATTTTTCACCCACCAACATTGTTGCGTATTCGCCAATGGTCATACCATATACAGTGGGGATCGATTGCTTGCCAACAAAACTACTAAAGGGTTTTTCTAATACAGGCCCATCTACATAGTGGCCATTTGGATTAGGACGATCTAAGATAACCAACGGCTTATTATTGGCCCATGCAGCTTCCATATAGTATTGCAGCGAAGAGATATAAGTATAAAATCTTGAACCCACGTCTTGTATATCAAATAATAATACGTCTACATCTTTAAGATCTTCTTCACTTGGTCCGTATTTTTTCCCATAGAGTGAAACAATCTTTACGCCAGTGGCTTCATCTATGCCATCCTTAGTTTTTTCTCCTGCATCTGCAGTGCCTCTAAGGCCATGTTCTGGTGTAAATACTTTTTGTATTTGAATCCCACTTGCAAGTAAAGTGTCAATCAAATGTTTTTTGCCTACAGTAGCAGTGTGGTTGGTAAACAAACCCACTCTTTTATTTTTTAAAAGGGGTAAATATTGCGCAGTTTGATAGGCACCAGGTAAAATTTCTTTTTTGTTTTGCGCCAATACAGCGAATGGCATGTTCGCCATGAGGCAAACAAGAACAAGTATGAATATTTTTTTCATAATCATCAAAATGCATTAAAGTTTATAAATACAAATCGCCGTTAATTTAAATACTTGGCCACAATGGGAACGCGTCTTCCAACACCAAAGGCTTTAGGAGAAATACGAATAATAGGACAGAATTGATTTCTTTTATATTCGTTGGTATTTACCATTTTCAAAGTCTTGTCTACCAGTGCAGCTTCAAAACCTAGGGCCTTGATGCTTGCAGGATCGGCTCTTTTTTCAATGTATTGAAAAAGTATTTGATCAAGTATCTCATAGGCAGGTAAACTATCGCTGTCTTTTTGGTCAGGTCTTAGCTCAGCACTAGGGGCCTTGGTCATAATATGAACAGGTATAATTTCTTTATGACGATTAATATATTTAGCTAATTCATACACTTGCATTTTATAGCAATCACCTAAAACCCCTAAGCCACCTGCCATATCACCATATAAAGTACCATAGCCTGTGGCTAGTTCACTTTTATTTGAAGTATTTAATAATACATAGCCAAATTTATTAGCAATGGCCATTAAAATATTACCCCTTGACCTGCTCTGAATATTTTCTTCTGCTAAAGAAAAAGGTAAGTCTTTGAATAATGGTTTTAAGGTATTTAAAAAACTTTCATACACTTCTTTAATAGCAATGGTATCGTAAGGGTTTTGTAAATTTTTGCTTAAGGCTACAGCATCGTCTACTGAATGACTAGTAGAATAAGGAGAAGGCATTAATACAGCTCTTACATTTTCAGCGCCTAAGGCTTCACAAGCAATCACTAAAGTAACAGCTGAATCAATTCCACCTGAAGAACCTATAATGGCCTTGGCAAAACCCATTTTAGTAAAATAATCTTTCACCCCTAATACCAATGCTTTGTATACTTGATCAATATTTAAGGCGGGCTCTAAAGTAAGCGGATTTAATTCTTTATTGGGTACTCTTGCAGCAGGTTCAATAATGGGTGCATTTATCATACCGTCTTCTGTGCATTCAAAAATTTCCATCGCAGATTCGAACATAGGCAGTGCGCCACAAAGGTTCGCCTGCTTATCAAAAGCAAAAGAACCTCCATCAAATACAATCTCAGTTTGACTTCCCACAGCATTGCAATAAAATAAAGGAATTTTATATTTTAGTACATTGGCCTTAATGGTTGCCTTTCTATCTTCATCATGGGTGTAATCAAAAGGAGAGGCACTAAGGTTTAATAAAATATCTGGAGACTGCTCCATCATTTTATCCATCGGACAAATTCGGTAAAGTGGGTTGTCACCCAAATTCCAAATATCTTCACAAATAGTAATAGCTAATTTTTTTCCTTTAAAGGGAACCACTTTCCAATCATCTGCAGCTTCGAAATATCTATTCTCATCAAAAACATCATAAGTGGGTAATAATGTTTTATGAATCTCTGCGATTATTTTTTTATCGTGCAAGAAAAATGCAGCGTTGAATAAATCTTTTCCTTTTTTATTTGGATTACGAGCGGGACTACCAATTAAAACCCCAATGGTATCGGCTGCTTCTTTAATAATATCAACTTGAGCGTAGCATTTAGTAATGAAATCATTGAACTCTACAAAATCTCTGGCAGGGTAGCCACAAACACTCATTTCACTAAATAAAATTAAATCAGCCCCTTGCTCTTTGGCTGCTTCAATTGCAGAAAGCATTTGTTGGGTGTTCTGTTCAAAATTGCCAATCTGATAATTTTGTTGGGCGATACAAATTTTCATGGGCCAAAGGTAGGCTTAGTTTAATTTAACAGGCGCAGCCATTTTAAAGGCTGGAATATTGACATTGATTAAATCCTTTGTTTCAATATTCTCCATGGTATAATAACCTTGCATTTTACCTAATTCACTTTTTAAGTGACAGCCACTTACATATTGATAATGTTTGCCTGGCATAATTAAGGGTTGTACACCTACCACACCTTCGCCTTCTACAATTCGGTGTTCACTATTGCTATCAAATACTTCCCAATAACGTTTTAATAATTTAACGGGAAAAGAGTTGTGATTTTCGATGGTAATTCTGTAAGCAAACATGTATTCATTTTGCAAAGGATTGCTGTAGTCTTTTTGGTAAAAAGTCTCGATACTCACCTCTACGCCTTCTGAAATTTTAGAGACCATAAGAATTAAAGTCAATAAGTGCTTTTGCAGAGAATACTGCGGGATAAAAGTACCAAAAATTTAAGCTGTTTATATAAAAAAACCCTCTATTTTTTTATTAACCCCCCTAAGTCGCGTAACTTTGCGAAAACTAATGCATTACGTTATAGGTAATGTGGTAAAAAACTAATAAAATCAGTCATAATGAAGATCGCAGTAGCTAAAGGAGACGGAATCGGACCAGAGATTATGGACGCCGTAATTGAAGTGTTTAATGCCGCCAAAGTGCCTTTAGAATACGATTTTGTAGACATGGGAAAATGGGTCTTTGACAAAGGCTTTAGTAATGGTATGACTGCCCAGGCGAAAGACACTATTGAGGATTTAGGCATTCTTTTTAAAGGGCCAATGGAAACGCCCAAAGGTAAGGGCGTAAAAAGCGTCAATGTAACGGCTCGTAAAACTTGGAATACTTACGCGAACAAAAGAACTTTTCAAACTTTAAGTGGTGTGGATACGGTTTTTAGTAAAGCCGGTATCCCAATTGATATTACTATTGTTAGAGAAAATATAGAAGATACCTATGGAGGTATTGAACATATGTTAACGCAGGATGTGGCCTTGGGTCGTCGTTTTATTACGCGTCCAGGTAGCATGCAAGTTATTCGTTATGCATTTGAGATGGCTAAGAAAAAAGGAGCCAAGCGTATTACTTGCGGCCATAAAGCAAACATCATGAAGTTAACAGATGGTTTGTTTTTAGAAGTATTTAAAGAAGTAGCTAAAGAATATCCTGAGTTAAAAGCAGATGATGTAATTGTGGATGACCTTTGTATGAAATTAGTAAGTCGTCCAGACTTATTTGATGTAGTAGTATTAACTAATTTACAAGGAGATATTGTAAGTGACTTATGCGCTGGATTAGTGGGTGGGCTTGGTTTTGCGCCTTCTGCCAATATTGGTGATCATATTTCTATATTTGAAGCAGTACATGGAACGGCTCCAGATATTGCCGGAAAAAATATTGCGAACCCGACTGCTTTATTATTAAGTGGTTTAGGTATGTTGCATCATTTAGGTTTAATGGAACAAGCGGTGACCATTGAAAATGCTTTATTGTATACTTTAGAATCGGGTGTGCACACAGGTGATTTTGGAGACCGTGCTATACCTTCTTTATCCACCACCGCATTTGCGCAAGCAGTCATTCAGAATTTTGGAAAATTACCAAGCCATCATCCGAAACCTAGTTTAGCTAATTTTTATGTAACGCCTACTAATTTTAAATTAGAAAGCAACCCAATGTTACAAAGCGATTTAAATGATCATCATAAAATTGTAGGTGTCGATTTCTTTATTGAAAGTGCAGAGCAACCACAAGTTATTGCTGATAAATGTTTGTTACATACGACTACCACTTTAAAGTTGGTAACCATTACCAATAGAGGGACACAGGTTTGGCCTTCAGGTTCGGTATTTACCAATTTAATTAATCAGTATTATTGTCGTTTTGAAACAGTGAATGAATCGCCACTTTCTCAAAATGATGTCATTGATTTATATCGTGCCTTAGCGGTGAACTTTAAGATATGTTCTTTAGAAATATTGAATATGTGGGCCGACAAAAAAGCCTATAGTTTGGCGCAGGGTCAATAGAATCTAGGCTTTTACTTAAATAGCCCTGTTTTTACCCTCATTTTGATAGAAAATTGCTTTTTCTGGTGGGAAAAAAAACATTTTTGATGTAATTTCACGCCTAATTACAAAACATCCTTTTACCTATGGCTGAAGCAATATTAATGCCCCGTTTAAGCGATACCATGACAGAAGGTGTGGTGGCTGCTTGGCATAAAAAAGTGGGAGATACTGTTAAAAAAGGAGACTTATTAGCCGAAATAGAAACGGATAAAGCCACCATGGAATTGGAGAGCTATCAGGATGGTATTTTATTGCATATTGGTACACCTCGTGGAGGCAAATTACAAGTGAATGATTTATTAGCCATATTCGGAAAACAAGGAGAAGATATCACTGCACTTATTGCAGCGAATACAAATGGCGCTTCTGCGGCTGCAAGTTCAACAGTGGCGGCAGCAAGTTCAGCATCAAGCACTACTGCTCCTGCATCGCCTGCTGCTTCAACTACAAGTCCAGCAACAACTGCAAATAGTATTGATGCAAGTACTATGGAAGAAGTAGTATTAATGCCACGCTTAAGTGATACGATGACAGAAGGTGTGATTGCAGGTTGGCATAAAAAAGTAGGGGATAAAGTTGCAAAAGGAGAAGTGTTGGCAGATATCGAAACCGATAAAGCCACCATGGAATTAGAGTCTTATAAGGATGGGATTTTATTATACCAAGGTGCAAAAGCAGGTGAGAAAATATTAGTGAATCAGTTGTTATGTATTATTGGACAGCCTGGTTTAGACATTGATAGCATTGTAAAATCAATTAAAGCACCATCTAGTGTAGAAGCGCCAAAAGCAACGGCTGCAGCGCCTTCAACAGTTTCTGCTGCGCCATCTGCAGCATCTGCTCCAGTTTCAGCGCCTACTGCTACCGCATCTGCAACGGTGGTGAATGAAGGAAGAATATTTGCATCACCCTTAGCTAAGAAAATTGCTAAGGAAAAAGGAATAGATTTAAAATATGTGCAAGGCACTGGCGAGCATGGAAGAATTACAAGAACAGATTTAGAAAATTATACGCCAGGCAATACTTCAAGTACTGCAAGAGCAGCAGCTCCAAGAAATACCAATTTTGTGGGTCAAGTAAGTTTTGTAGATACGCCGGTTTCTCAAATGCGTAAAACCATTGCAAGACGTTTAAGCGAAAGTTTATTTACAGCGCCGCATTTTTATCTAACTATGAAAATTAACATGGATGCGACCATTGCTGCTAGAACAGTCGTGAATGAAACAGCACCTGTTAAAATTAGCTTCAACGATTTTATAGTTAAAGCAGTAGCCCTTGCTTTAAAACAACATCCAAAAGTAAATAGCAGTTGGTTAGGCGATGTGATTCGTGAAAACCATCATGTGAATATTGGTATTGCAGTTGCGGTAGACGAAGGATTACTAGTTCCTGTACTTCGTTTTGCAGACGGACTTTCTTTGGATGAAATAAGTGTATCAGTAAAAGAGTTTGCTAAAAAAGCAAAAGATAAAAAACTACAACCTTCGGATTGGGAAGGAAGTACTTTCACCATTTCTAATTTAGGTATGTTTGGAATAGATTCATTCACTGCAATTATCAACCCGCCAGATGCTTGTATCCTAGCGGTAGGTGGCATTGCACAAGAGCCTGTAGTAAAGAATGGTCAAATAGTTCCAGGCAATGTGATGAATGTAACCTTAAGTTGTGACCATAGAGTAGTGGATGGTGCAACAGGGTCGGCTTTCTTACAAACTTTAAAAAGCTATTTAGAAGAACCTATAAGAATGTTTGTGTAGTTTATTTTCTGGCCTTTTTTAAATATAAGGCCAAAAAATAAAACTCTCTAATGATTTTTTCGAGGGACCCCATAAACGGGCCCCTCGATTTTTTTACTCTTATTATTTTTACTCTAATGATATTAAAAAAGCCCCACGAAATCCGCGGGGCTTTTTTATTTAAACTCTAATGATTTTTCTTATTCTACATCACATCCAATCGGCGCACCTGGAGGAATGACTACAGGTTTAGGAAGCGTGATTTTCTCAGGATCATTAATTCTGCTAATGGCATATTGATAATGTGCTGTAAGCTTAGGGTTGCTGATGGATAAACTGGTTAATTTTGATTTCAATTTATTCAATCTATTCGCACAAATACTTTTTACTTCAAAATTAGCATCACTACTTTGGCTCATGCCAATCAGCCAGCTTAAGGTTTGTTGTTGGGTTTGTAATTGAATGGAACCCGCCATACCAGACACCGTTGTGGCATACCAAGTTTTATCTAAAATTGCATCTAATACATTGTCCCATCCCATACTTCCAGCTCTAGCTTTGTTTTGTACTAAGCGATTGGCCCTTTCTGCATTGAATAAAAAAGACAATTCAAAATCCACCAAGGCTTCGGCTGGAGATAAAGCATCAAAACTTAATCCGGTTCTTTTTGTAAATAATTCCCCTACGCCATAGTACATTGGTGGTCTTGGAGGAATCAATTGTAAAATATTTTCTGGAATCGATAAGAAGCTAGGTGCTAAACAAGCCAAAGCTGCATCTAAGGCTTTTTGCTGCATCGCATTTGGTAAAATAGTGGGTTGAATTTGATTTTTGTCTCCTCTAACACTATATTGATAATTGACGCCTCCAATTAATTTTGTAACTGCTTCGTACTGGTATCGATGGTAATTATAGACCGGCACAAGCATGTCTTCTAGTTGAGCAAGTGGGGTACCCAGTTTCACCGCGTCTTCGCTAAATTGTTGCATCGCTTTATTGCGTACAGCAAAAGTTTGCATTAATCCATCCACTGCATCAGGTTGGTTGTCCCATAAATGCGCATTGGGGTGCATGCCGCCTGCTGCTCTTGCGTCTGCATCTGCAATAAATTGTAATCCATTTTTTGAATTTTCTTCTAATAAATTATTTAAAGCATTTGCTTCATCTGTGCCTTTTGGAAAATCTTGGTAACCATAAGTGATAGCGCGTTTATCCCAAAGACCAATTTCGTCTGTGTAAATGGTAGAGAAATCTAAAGCACCTTTTGCGTTTACAAAAACATTTGGATGTGGGTAGTCCATCACCGATGATCGATCATTAAAACTAGATGCATAATTGTGTTGTAAGCCCAAGGTATGTCCAATTTCATGCGCAGAAAGTTGTCTTAATCTATGAATTGCAGCTTTACGCATTTCCTCTGACACCGGCTTGCCTGTTGTATAAGGGGATAGTAAAGCAGCAAAAATTAAATAATCCTGTCTCACTCTCAAAGAGCCTAATGAAACTTGACCTTTGATAATCTCTCCAGTTCTAGGGTCCACCACAGAAGCGCCATAACTCCATCCTCTAGTAGAACGGTGCACCCAATTGATCATATTGTAACGAATATCCATTGGGTCTGCAGAGTCTGGAAGGATGTATAATTGAAATGCATTTTTATAACCGGCTGCTTCAAATGCTTGGTTCCACCATTTTCCGCCTTCTAATAATGCAGAGCGAATTGGTTCTGGTGTGCCATTGTCTAAATAATAAATAATGGGTTTAACAGCTTCGCTGATAGCAGCAGTAGGATCTTTTTTCTGTAAACGATGTCTGTTGATCACCATTTGCTGAATGGGTTCACTTATATCAGAACTGTAATTGAAAAAACTTGTACCTCCATAGCCACTTCGAATATCATATTTTCTTGGACTGTAATTATTGTCTGGTAATGCTACAAAGCTATGATGCATTCTAACAGTGATTGCTTCTGGAGAAGGTGTTACGGATTGCACCAATCTTCCTGCATCGGATCCGCCAACAAATGTCACTGTTGCTTCGAACTCTGCATTTTTTGGAAAGTTCTTAGTGTTTTGAATATAAATAGCAGATCTATTTTCGTTGATGGTATAAGTGCCTTGTCTTGCACGCTTAATTCTATCTACTACACCGTGCGCATCTCTTAACAAGAAGCTGGTGGCGTCAATTAATATTTTGTTCATTGAAGGATCGGCTGCATTTTCTTCCTCAGCTTCAATATTAAAATTAAAAAGAATAGACTGAGCAAAAGATTGCTCCACAGCTTTTTGCTCTCTTTTATCTTTTGTGACTGCCCTGTAATCAAGATTGGGCTGTGTTAAGAATAATTTTTTACCTACTCGATTAAAGTATACAATTCTTGAATCGCCTAGTTGTCCTCTATCAAGCCCAATATCATTGGATCCCAGTCCAGCTGGTAAAGAGTTGACGTACAAAAAAGGCATATTCAATTTGTCTACAACTAGGTATATTTTTCCATTGGTATTGTCCCAATAAAAATCATAAAAACCTTTTCGCAATTCCATATTTTTTGTTTTCTCTGCAATTGAATTGTTTTGCGCTTGCAGTAAAAAAGGAAAACATAATAACATTAAAATAATACGCATAAAAATGAATTTATATTAAAAATAAAAAATCCCGCCTCCACCGAAAAATCGGAAACGGAGCGGGATTGTAATTTAAGTTTTTTTTACTAAACTGTAGGCGTCGAATTAGTAGTTGGCTCTGTAAATAGAGTTGGCGTTACTACAGCAGGGGCTGCTACTGGAGCAGTTGCTTTTTTCTTAGAGGCTACTTTCTTTTTTGGAGCTGCTTTTTTTACTGCTTTTTTAACAGTTTTAGGAGCGACTGCCTTTTTCTTAGGAGCTACTTTTTTAGTTGCTTTCTTTACGGCTACCTTCTTTTTAGGGGCTGCTTTTTTTACCGCTTTCTTGGCTGCTTTTTTAACAGTCTTTTTTGCGGCTACTTTTTTCTTTGGAGCTACTTTCTTTTTAGGGGCTGCTTTTTTAGTTGTTTTTTTTGCGGCTTTCTTAGCTGCTTTTTTAACAGATTTCTTTGCTACCACTTTTTTCTTAGGGGCTACTACTTTCTTTTTTGTAGCTACTTTCTTCTTACTTGACTTTGCCATTTTTGTTAATTTGATTTTGTGTAAACGAATTGGACGATAAAATTACATCGTTTTATCGAACTATATTAAAACATTTTCATTTTTTGTAATAGCTTTGTAAAATGAATACACCCATTACATTAATTCTTGGAGCAACACCCAATGCAGACAGATATAGTTTTATGGCAACTGCCTTATTAGTAGAAAAAGGACATGCAGTGTATCCTTTTGGGATAAAAAAAGGGGAAATTCTTAGCACAACTATCATTAATGAATGGCCAACAAATGAGCGTATAGACACTGTCACCCTGTATTTGGGTCCATCAGCACAAGAAGACTACTACAATGCTATTATAGATTTGAAACCTAGAAGAATTATATTTAATCCGGGTACAGAAAATCCAATTTTGAATAGTTTAGCCACCGAAAAAGGAATCGAAACAATTGAAGCCTGCACTTTAGTGATGCTAAAAACAGGACAATACTAGCCGTTTTAATTTTATTGCCTTTAATTTTTAAATTGACCCCAGGTAGACCTGTCTAAATTACGATATTGGATGGCCTCGCTAATATGCTCTTCTTTTATGGTAGTATTTGCTTCTAAATCAGCAATGGTTCGTCCCAATTTTCTAATTCTATCATAGGCCCGAGCGCTAAATTGAAATTTTTCCATTGCTAATTCCAATAATTTTTCGGCTGCCGGGGAAAGAAGGCCCCATTTTTTTAATAAAGCCTCGTTCATTTGGGCATTGGTGTAAATGCCTGGTTCATTTTGGTACCTTTCTATTTGAATGGCCCTTGCTAATTCAACTCGTTTAGCAATTTCAATTGAGTTTTCAGCATTTTCGGTTTTAATGAGTTCGGAATAGGGTACAGGGGTTACTTCAATATGCAAATCAATTCGATCTAATAGGGGGCCTGAAATTTTATGAAGGTATTTCTGTATTTGCGTAACACTACAATGACAGGGTTTCTGCGGATGGTTGTAATAGCCACAAGGACAAGGGTTCATGGCTGCCAGTAGCATAAATCTGGCGGGAAAATTGACCGTCATTTTAGCCCTGGCAATACTCACAGTGCCTGCTTCCATGGGTTGTCTTAGCACTTCAATCACCGATTTATTGAACTCTGGAAGTTCATCTAAAAATAAAACTCCATTATGGGCTAAAGAAATTTCTCCAGGTTGAGGATGGCCACCTCCTCCAATCATGGCAATGGCTGATAAGGTATGATGCGGTTGTCTAAAGGGCCTTTGACTTATTAATTGTTTATCCAAGGGGATCTTTCCACTTACACTATAAATTTTACTGGTCTCGAGTGCTTCGTTTTTATTTAAAGGGGGTAAAATAGAAACAATACTTCTTGAAAGCAAGGTTTTTCCTGCGCCGGGTGGCCCAATCATAATTAAATTATGTCCTCCTGCACTTGCAATTTCTAAAGCACGCTTGGCTGCTGACTGCCCTTTTATATCTGCAAAATTGGGACTGGTTTCGGTTTGCATATTTTGATTTATACTAGTATGGTCTTGCTGCAGCTTATTTTGTTTCTCATCATAAGGGTTATTTAAAAAATGAACTACCTCCTGTAGAGAAGAGAAAGCAAAAATGGGAATACCTTCTACCATTAAGGCCTCTGCAGCATTTTGTTTTGGGACAATCATGGCTGCAAAGCCTTCTTCTTTAGCTTGCATGGCCATGGCAAGTATGCCTTTAATGGGATATAAATTTCCATCCAGTCCCAGTTCGCCCATACAAACATATTTTTCAATCAGGGAAGGCTGGGTAATTTGTTCCGAGGCTGCTAAAATGCCAATAGCAATAGGTAAATCAAAGGCGGCACCCGATTTTTTCAAATCGGCGGGCGATAAATTAATGACCAGTTTAGTACGCGGCATATGAAAGCCATTAGACTTAATGGCGCTTTCGGTTCGATCTAAACTTTCTTTGACAGCATTATCGGGAAGGCCCACTATACAATAGCCTTGGCCCATACTTACATTCACTTCAATGGTAATGGTGACAGCGTCAATACCTACAATAGCGCTGCCCTTGGTTTTTACAAGCATCTTTTTGCTTGAAACTAAATTAGATACTAAAGCGAATTGAAAGTATTAATACTTGTTTTTGCTAATATTTTTTAGCAGGTCCACCACGCCCTCTCTTTCTAGGATTAAATAACCGAGTCTATCTTGACTCACTCCTTTTTTTAATTGATAATGAAAAATCAATTCTTTTTCTTTGACGGCTGTTTCAAAATAACTAAACTGTATATTATCAAAACCTTTTAAGCCATCGCTTATTTCATATAAATGGGTAGATATAATAAATAAACTATTTCTTAAATTTTGTAAACCTTCAATAACGGCGCTGCTGCATTTCATGGCATCTTGAATATTGGTACCTTTGAATAATTCGTCAATTAAAACAAAATATTTTTTGCTGTCTATTATTTTTTCGATGGTATTTTTTATTCTTTGTACTTCATTGAAAAAATAACTTTCTCCTTTAACGATATTGTCTGCAATGGTTAAATTGGTAATAAGGCCATCAAATAAAGTCAATGCTAATTTTTTAGCAGGCACGCCAATGCCAATATGCGCTAGGTATAAAACAATACCCGTTGTTTTTATAAAAGTGCTTTTACCAGCCATATTCGCGCCCGTTAAAAAAAGTAAATTACTTTGATGACTAAGCGATAGTTCGTTATCAACAGCATTATGCACTAGGGGGTGAATGGCGCCAGTGACTTCAAAAACAGGTGTATCATTATCTAGCCAAGTAGGAAAAACAAAGTTATAATTTTTAGAAGCCATGGCCATGCTATAATAGGCGTCTAGTTCGTAATAATATTCTAAAAGCTGTAGGGTATTATTTTTATAATGATATAAGAAAAAATGGCAGAAAGAAAGTACTGTTTGCGGGTTCTCTAACTTAGTAGAAGCGGGTAGGCTAGCTAGAGAAGGATGGTTCGTGTATTTTCTTATTTTTTGAACCAGTGATTCAATGATGGGATTATCCTTTATGGTTTCAAATACCGCTAACCATTTATTTAAATTTTCATAAAATAAAATTAAATGTCCTAGTGAATAATGAAGTAAGGAATAGTCTGAAGCACTCATAAACTTAAACCAGTAGGCAGCAGGCAAACTAATTTGTGTAGGAATTCTTTTAAAACCGGTATCAAAAAACTTCTCAATGACAAGTGTAGTGCCATTGGTAATTTTCAATGCTTCTACAAAATTGATATTGCCTATAAAATAAGCAATGGCATTTTGTCTTTGCTCAATGGAGGCTATAGTAGATAAAGGATTTGAAAGGTAATGGTCTAAATGTATTTTGCCCCCATTGGACTTGCAAAAATTGAGATGAGATATAAGCCCTATCGACTCTTCGTTATCAAATAAGCCAATATCTTTTAAAGTAATTTTATCCACCTGCATAAAATTACTTTTAGCTTCTTGTAAATTGAAGGCGTTGACCTTTCTGTGCTTCATTAAATACTCCTTCATGGTATACTTTGTATCCATTTACAAAAGTCGTATTCACTTGGTAAGGGAAGCTGTTACCTTCAAAAGGGCTCCAGCCACAGTGGTATAAAATATTGTCTTTACTAACTGTATAAGGCGCTTTTTTAACAAGTACTAAGTCGGCATGATAGCCCTCTCTAATAAAACCACGGTCTTTAATTTGAAAACAAGTAGCAACTGCATGACTCATTTTTTCTACCATCTTCTCCATACTCATTTTCCCTTCATCAACATATTTAAGCATCAATAGTAGACCATGTTGAACCAGCGGTAGGCCAGCATGCGCATGCGCATAGGCTTCTTGTTTCTCTGTCCAGGTATGGGGTGCATGGTCGGTGGCAATAACATCTAGTTGGTCATTTAGTAATCCTTCCCACAATGCATTTTTATTTTCTGGCGCTTTAATGGCAGGGTTGCACTTAATTAAATTACCTAAACTAGCATAGTCATTAGCGGTAAAATGTAAATGATGCACACAAACTTCTGCAGTAATTCTTTTATCTGCTAAGGTTCTTAAATTGGAGAATAATTGTAATTCTTTTGCAGTACTAATATGTAAAATATGTAATCTGGCGTCGAATTTTTTGGCTAGTTGAATGGCTTTGAAAGAAGATTCAAAACAAACTTCTTCGTCTCTAATAATAGGATGATCGGAGGGTTCTAAAATAGGTTTGATGGCTTCTAGCGCTGCTTTATTTCTTTTAATAAGACTTTCTTCTTCGCAGTGCGTAGCAATTAAAAGTTCAGTACCACCAAATATTTTTTCAAGTACCAAAGGGTTTTCTACCAATAAATTACCTGTAGATGATCCCATAAATATTTTCAATCCGCAGACATCCTTTTTTTTATCATTGGTCTTTAAAATTTCTTCCAAGTTGTCTTGAGAAGTACCCATATAAAAAGAATAATTAGCTAGTGATGTATTGGCACCTATTTGATATTTATCTTCTAATAATGCTTGTGTAAATACGGGTGGTTGTGTATTGGGCATTTCCATAAAGCTGGTGGTGCCGCCCGCTATGGCTGCCTTGGCCTCGCTATAAATATTGGCTTTATGTGTTAAACCTGGCTCTCTAAAATGCACTTGATCATCAATCACACCTGGCAGTAGAAATTGATTTTCACCATCAATTTCAGTAATGCCGCCTATGGATTCAATTTGGCTTGCTATTTTTTCAATACGACCATTTTTAATGAAGACATCACCCTGGATGGTTTTGCCTTCATTTACGATTTGTACATTTTTTATTAAGTAGCTATTCATACTTAATTAGTTTTCTATATGAACGGTGAAATAAACAAAATTACCTGTGATATCTCTAATACTAGATAAAAGAGCATCTCCTTTATTTAAATTTCTTACACCATAACTAAATTTTACTTCTGGTGAAATAGTGGCGTACCGTAAATAAAAACTTACACCTAGGCCCATTTCATAGCCATAGTCAATACTTTTTAAAGTATTGGGGTAAGGGGTTCTATTACTTCCAGTTCCATTACTAGTAATAACAGCTTTATTGGATCCTAGTAAATCGTAATCAATTTTCCCACCTACAAAAACATAATGACGCATAATATCGGTGTAATGAAAAGCATTGTATCTGTCTGACTCAATTTTTAAAGCCAATGGAATATTAATAATTGCAGAAGAAATATTCATAGTTTTGATATCAGGCGAGCCCACTTCTTTATAAGTATATACATTTTTTGAACCAGCGATAAGCACAGTAGGGTTTAATCTAAGTAAAGTATGTGTACTAAGGCGCAGTGTGCCGGTCAAGCCAAGGTTTAAGGCAAGATTATTATTTGGATTAATAGTATTGGTAACACCTGCTGCTGGGTTTGAAAATTCTGTGCTTCTATTAAAATTAAGATAGTTATTATTTAAGCCAATACTCATTCCTAAATAATAAGGCAGGTCATCGTGAAAAGGCTGATACACATCTCCTCTTTGCGCCATGGACGCAAAAGAAATGCAAAGCAGTAAAGCTCCCGTGATTATTTGCTTGCGCAGTAAATGCTGCATATGCCTAAACTTAATTTTTCTTGTGAAACATTTTTAAATCCT
>CALDSE010000036.1 GCA_937911175.1 uncultured Sediminibacterium sp. | reverse complement strand
TAAAAAGGCAGGCACCGCATTCGAGCAGTATGCTTTTACCACACCTGTGCAAAGAGCTCATTTTTTAGAAACCATTGCAACTAATATAGAAGCCTTAGGCGACGCTTTATTAGAGCAAGCCAATAAAGAAACTAATTTACCCCTGCCTCGTTTAACAGGTGAAAGAGCCAGAACTTGTTTTCAATTACGCATGTTTGCAACTATGTTAAAAGAAGGTAATTATGTGGAGGCAAGTATTGATACTGCTATTCCTACTAAAACACCTCCTAAGCCAGACATTCGTAAAATGATGCATCCTATTGGCCCCGTGGTGGTTTTTGGTGCCAGTAATTTTCCTTTTGCATATTCAACTGCAGGTGGAGACACGGCTAGTGCACTAGCGGTGGGTTGTTCTGTTATTGTAAAAGCGCATCCCGCACATTTAGCTACATCAAGTATGGTGGCAGCAGCCATTATGCAAGCAGCAATAACTACTCAAATGCCAGCAAATGTTTTTCAGCATGTAACAGATACTAGTTTTGAATCAGGAAAAGCCTTAGTGCAAGATGATAATATATATGCAGTTGGTTTTACGGGTTCAAGAACAGGAGGCCGCGCATTATTAGATTATGCAAGCTCTAGAAAAAACCCAATTCCAGTTTTTGCAGAAATGGGTTCTGTGAACCCGGTTATTTTATTGCAAGATGCAGTTGAAAAAAATGCAGAAACAATTGCAAAAAATTATGCAGGCTCTATTACTTTAGGTATGGGGCAGTTTTGCACGAACCCGGGTATATTAGTAGGTATAAAAAGTGAAGCCTTGAACACTTTTGCCAATACACTAGCCACTGAAATGAATTCAATTGCACCTTCTGCTATGTTGCATGCAGGCATAGAGGCAGCTTATTTAAAAAATAGCGCTCATGCACTAGCGCAAAAAGGAATAACAAGTTTAACAAAAAATACACCTAGCTCTAATAATGGGTATCCGGTTTTAACTACTGTGGATGCCAAAACATTTTTAAGCAATCCCGATTTAGCAGAAGAAGTATTTGGTCCTTATTCCATACTAGTACAATGTAATTCCATGAACGAATTAAAAGAAGTTTGGAAAAGTATTAAAGGGCAAATATCTACTACAATTATGGGAACCGATATTGACTTTGCAAATACGCCTGAGCTATTAAATATGTCTTTAAGTATTGCAGGCCGTGTATTATTAAACGGAGTGCCTACCGGTGTGGAAGTTTGTGATAGTATGGTGCACGGGGGTCCTTATCCGGCCACTACCGATAGTAGGTTTACAGCAGTAGGTGTAAATGCAGCTAAAAGATGGTTAAGACCTATTTCTTTTCAAAACTGGTCGAATCATTTACTGCCATTAGCACTGCAGAATAATAATGCATTAGGTATTTGGAGAAATATCAATGGCGCACTTAGTAAAGATGAAGTTATCTAACTAAATAAACTAACTAAACTAAATAATCTAGAAATAAAGACTAGTAGAATTTTTCTAAACTAGTCTTATATATTTTATAAGTTAGTCTATAGCTTAGTCCTGAATAAATAATTTAGCGGTGGTACTTACCTGCTTCATTTTTCCAATTTTTTCAATAGTAGAAAAATAATAAACCGCCACTGCGCTTGCTATAAAATAAACAATAGCAGCAGGTCCGATAGAAGTAGATAATTGATTAGATCCAAACCAATCACCACTAGTAACTATCCAGTAAACACAAAGTATATTTTTTACGCCTTCAATTATCCAAGCATTTTTATTTCTATCCATCAATTCAGTAAGTGCATATACTTGAACAAATATAAAAGCGCCATAAATAAATATATTGTTAGGGCCAATGCTGGCAATATTTCCATATAAATAACTTACTAATAAAAGCATACAAAAAAGTTGTATCCATAAATACAATTTCAAAGCAGGGGAGGCAGGTGTATTATACTTTTCAAAATGGTACACATCCTTTATTTTATCTATTGGGTAATTGTCAATTACATCTGCAGGGCGCCAGCCTAAAGGTTGGAACCAAATGGTGAATTTATCTTTCCAATTTTTAGTACGCCATGCATCTTGAACTAGCAACCACAAATGCATGAAATTAATTTTAATGGGGTTCCAGGTTTGAACAGGTCGGGTAATACCATAGACTGCAGGTATACTGTCTTGTTCTTGCACATAAGTACCAAATAATTTATCCCAAATAATAAATATCTGACCATAGTTTTTATCTAAGTATTCTGGATTAATAGCATGGTGTACTCTATGGTGCGAAGGCGTTACAATAATATGCTCCAACCAACCCATCGTTTTAATATGTCTTGTATGGTACCAGAATTGTGCAAATAAATGTAATGGAGCTACCACTGCAATTACATTGGCAGGCACACCAAATAAGGCAGCAGGAATTAATAAGAATGTATAAATTCTGAATATAACAGAAATGCTTTGTCTTAAAGCACAGGCTAAATTATATTCTTCACTGCTATGATGTACTATATGGTTGTTCCAGAAAAAATTATAGCTATGTGCTAAACGGTGCACCCAGTAACCTGCAAAATCTAAAGAGATAAAGGCAATGATATACAACCAAATACTATTTTGTACATGCATAATGGCTAAATGATCTACAAACCAGCCATAACTTAAAATGACAATACTTAAACCCAATACATCCTTGGTAGAATTAGTCACCCCTGAACTTAAACTTGAAATCATGTCCAAGGTATTTACTGTTTCAAAGCCTTTCTTCCATCCATACCACTTTTCAAATAATACCAATAACAAAAAGGCAGGCATGGCAATCAATAAAATTTTACCGTAAGTTTCCATATTACAAAAATTTGCTATAACAATTAAGCATTGCGTTGTCAAATGTATTAATTTTATCTCATGGCCACAACAAAACCCATAAGTATAGAAAATTTTGGATCCTACGAACTAGGAGGATCTGTTTTTCAATGTATTGATGCACATACTTGTGGTAATCCGGTGAGGGTGGTGGTAAATGGTGGCCCAGCTTTGGAAGGCAATACCATGAGCGAAAAGCGTCAACATTTTTTAAAAGAATTTGATTGGATAAGAAAGGGGCTCATGTTCGAACCCCGTGGTCATGATATGATGAGTGGAAGTATTTTATACCCGCCTCATAATCCTGAAAATGATATGGCCGTTTTATTTATTGAAACCAGTGGCTGTTTACCTATGTGTGGTCATGGTACTATTGGGACTATAACAGTAGCTATTGAAGCGGGTTTAATTCAACCAAAAATTCCTGGTAAAATTCGCATGGAAGCTCCTGCAGGACTGGTGCAAATAGAATATACCATGCAAGGTAAAAAAGTAAGTTCAGTAAAATTGACCAATGTGGCTTCTTTTATGGCTGCTGAAAACATTCAAGTAGAATGCCCCGATATAGGCATGCTTAGCGTTGATGTTTGTTATGGTGGAAATTATTATGCTATTATTGAAGTACAAGAAAATTTTAAAGGCATTGAACATTATACAGCCGGACAATTAATTGCATGGAGTGGCGTATTAAGAAAACGCATCAATGAATCGAATAAGTTTGTACATCCCATAGACCCCACCATTAATGGTTGCTCACATATTTTATGGACAGGCAAGGTATTAGATGCAAAGAACACAGCACGTAATGCAGTATTTTATGGAGACAAGGCCATTGATAGGTCGCCCTGCGGAACAGGTACTTCGGCAAGACTAGCGCATTGGCATGCAAAGGGTAAACTAAAACAAGGGGTTCCTTTTTTACATGAGAGTATTATAGGCTCTGTATTTACAGGCAAGGTAGAATCAACCACCACCATAGGTGATAAACAAGCCATTATTCCCTCTATTGAAGGCTGGGCCAAGATATACGGGTTTAACACTATATCCATAGATAAGCAGGACGACCCCTATGCAGCTGGTTTTCAAGTGGTTTAATCTCAGTAATTATATAAATTCCATCCCTTTTTACTGTGTTATGAACGCAATTTTAACGAAATTTGTGCTTTAATTTATTCTATGGAAGTAGTTGTCATTGGAGGAGGCATTATAGGATTGAGCAGCGCTTATTTTTTACAAGAGGCGGGTCATCAAGTGACCATTGTTGATCAATCCGATATGACCAATAATTGTTCCTATGGTAATTGCGGTTATATATGTCCTAGTCACTTTGTTCCTTTGGCAACACCTGGCATTGTTAAACAGGGTTTAAAGTGGATGTTGAATTCAGAAAGTCCTTTCTATATAAAACCAAGATTAAGTTTAAGTTTAGTAAAATGGGGTTTGCAGTTTATGAAAGAAGCGACTGCTGAAAAAGTAGAACGCGCCGCCATTCCTTTAAGAGATTATGCTTTGTTTTCTAAAAAATTATACGCCGATTGGGATGCTTTGCCTCAATTTGAATTTGCCTATGAGCATAAAGGCTTATTGGAAATATTTCAAACGGAAAAAGTTGGCGAACATGCAAAGCATTTAGTACATCAAGCACATGCCTTAGGTTTGACCGATACCAAGCTTTTAAATCAACAGGAATTATTTGCGATGGAACCCAATCATCAAATCAATGCCATTGGTGCCATTCATTTTGGTTGCGATGGACATTTGTATCCCAATAAATTAATGCAACAACTTATTGCCGATTTAAAAAATAAAGGAGTGCTTATTAAAACCAATGAAGCAGTAGTAGATTTTGAAAAAACAGCAGGAAAAATAAATGCGGTTATCACCCCTCATAATAAATACAAGGCCGATGCAGTGGTTTTGGCCACGGGTTCTTGGTCTAGAGAGATGGCAAAAAAATTAGACATGGATTTATTGCTCATGCCTGGTCGTGGCTATTCCATTACCATCGAGGATACGCCTTATCAAACCATTTATCCATCTGTACTAGTGGAAGGTAGAGTGGCGCTTACACCCATTGAAGGAAATAAAATGCGTTTTGGAGGCACTATGGAAATTACCAGCACCAACGAGCCGCCCAATTTAAAAAGGGTGGCAGGTATACTAAAAGCAGTGAAAAGCTATTATCCTTCCTTTGAGATTCCCGTTCCAACGATAGATAAAGTTTGGTATGGTTATAGACCTTGTTCTGCCGATGGATTGCCTTATCTTGGTAGAACTAAAAAGTGGAAGAATTTAGTCATGGCTACTGGGCACGCAATGGTAGGTTTAAGTTTAGGTGCAGGTACCGGAAAATTAGTTTCAGAAATTATAGATGAAAAACCAACCAGCATTGATATTAGTTTTTACAATCCAGAAAGATTTAATCATTAATGAAATTTAACGCTACTCAAATATCTTATCGTTCCACTGGGTTATTCAGTGCCTTAATCAATGATTATATTGAAACGAAGGGCACAGCGCAAAGTTTTGTAAACTATGCTGCTAGTAAGGAAGGGTATAAGAAAGCCATTGAACAAAGAGCTTCTTTTCCTACGAATAGAAAAGTATTGGTAGAAGTTTTGCAAAATCAATATACTCAATTAGCGAAAGATGTTAATTCGCTAAATAATAAAGAGGCCTTTAAATTGGTTAACGATAATGTGAATTTATTATTAAAAGAAAATACATTCACAGTTACTACTGCACATCAGCCTAATATTTTTACGGGTCCACTTTACTTTTTTTATAAAATTCTGCATACTATTCAATTAGCAGCTGAACTAAAAAAGCAATTCCCTCAACATAATTTTGTACCTGTTTATTATATGGGTTCGGAAGATGCGGACTTGCAAGAAGTAGGTTCTTATAACTTAGCAGGTGAGGCCTACCAATGGAATACCAAACAAAAAGGGGCCATTGGAAGAATGAAGGTAGATGACGAGTTAATTAAATTATTACAAAACTTGGAAGGGTATTGGTTGGTTCAACCCGCAGGTAAAGAGGCTTTGGAAGTTTTAAAGCAGGCTTATCAAAAAGGAAAAACCATTTCAGAAGCTACATTGGCATTAGTGCATGCCTTTTTTGGAAAATATGGACTAGTGGTACTTCAACCAGACAATGCTCAATTGAAAGCAGTTTTCGTTGATGTGATGGAAAAGGAATTAAGAACTGGGTTTTCTCAAAAGGCCATTCAACCAACTAAAGAAAAGCTAGCAAGCACCTATCATGTACAGTCCGATGGGCGTGATTTGAATTTATTTTATTTAAAAGAGAATACGCGCGCTAGAATTGATAAACAAGGCGCTAGTTATATTGTAGTAGATGCTAATATTAGTTTCACAGAGGAAGAGATAGTAAAAGAATTACATGCACATCCTGATAGGTTTAGCCCCAATGTAATACTTAGAGGAGTGTACCAAGAAACTATACTTCCTGGTATTGCCTTTATTGGTGGTGGCGGTGAACTAGCTTACTGGATGGAACTTAAAAATGTATTTAATGAAGTAAAAGTGCATTATCCTATTTTGCAATTGCGTAATTCATTTATGTTTATGAATGAAAAACAAACGGCACATTGGAATAGTTTGGGCTTTTCATTGGAAGATTTATTTAAACCTATGTTGGAATTAGAATTGGACTATGTTAAAAATCAAACCAAAGAAAATTTAGCCTTAACCAATCATATTGCATCCTTAAACGATTTATATGCTTCTATTCAGCAGGATGTCATAAAAATTGACACCTCTTTAGGGGATCATACTAAGAATTTATCGGTACAGGCCCAAAAGAAATTAGCCTTATTAGAAAAGAAAATGATTCGTGCTGAAAAAAGAAAACAACAAACTTCAATAGACCGAATAAAAGCTATTAAGGGTTCTTTATTCCCTAAAAATAGTTTACAAGAAAGAGTAGAAAATTTTTCAGAGTGGGTAGGATCTTATGGATGGGATTGGGTGGAAGCTGTTTTAGAAAATTCAACTACATTGAACCCGAGCTTTACAATCATTACTATTACTAAAGAGTAATAATTGTAGTCTAAATAATATTTGATTATTATTTTATAGGATTAGTTTTAAAAAAAGAATACTATTAAACCTATTAACTATCTATTTTTGATCGAACTCATTATTCCAAGTTCCTTTCAAATTCTCCACCTTGGTCATTACTTCCGATTCCATATTTAATTTATAGTCATCCATGGCTTGACCAATTTGGGCATTCGTACTTCCTATAATTTGAGCGGCTAATAAGCCTGCATTTTTAGCACCATTTAAAGCAACGGTAGCTACAGGTACACCACCTGGCATTTGTAAAATAGATAATATACTGTCCCAGCCCTCTGCTGAATTAGTTGATTTAATAGGAACTCCAATAACAGGTAAGCTAGTTAATGCGGCTACCATACCTGGTAAATGCGCTGCACCACCTGCGCCAGCAATAATGACTTGTAAGCCTCTTTTACGCGCTGTTTTTGCATATTCTACCATACGATCAGGTGTGCGGTGTGCAGAAACGACGGTTAATTCAAAAGGAATATTGAAAGTTTTTAAAGTATCTGCAGCTGCCTGCATAATAGGTAAATCACTATCGCTTCCCATGATGATGCCAACTTGTGCAGGTGTAGACATAATTTTAATTTGATGCAAGTTAGTTAATTTTTTATAAAATATCCGGCTACTGCTCCCATTATAGGGCTAGCCTTTGTCTCTATTATTTTCACTTTGAAGCATTTAGCAGTGGTAGTAGGGAATTGAATAATTTTCTTTCTTCCAATGGTAGTGCTACCCGCAATTTTTTTCATATCAGCTTCTTTATCTCCTGCATATATTTCAAAGCGAATAACTCTTTGTCCAAATTTAATTTGCTCTTGCAGTTGAATGCTATTAATGGTAACGGGTGTAGTTAAACAAATCTCTATTTCATTTTTATTATTCTTGATAACAGCGTTTTTAAATAAGTTGGTTTTAAAAGCGGCCTCTCTTATTTTTCTAAAATCCATTAAAGCGGCTGAATCTTGCGGAGCAATTAAACCTTTTCTATTAGGAGGTACATTTAATAATAAATTACCACCATGGCCTACTGAGTTTAAATATAAATTAAATAATGTCTTTCCCGATTTTACTGTAGAGTCTTCTTCTTCATGATAAAACCATCCTTTGCGAATTGAAACATCGGCCTCAGCACCAATCCAATTTTTTCCATTAAAATTTCCTCTATTCAAAGTGTCATTAGCAGGAGCGCCTTCACCTCTTTTAAATCCTGCTGTATCTAATAAGTTCCAGTTGGTTTCATTAATCAATCCATTTTCATTACCTACCCAACGAATATGCGGTCCAATATCACTGAATATTAGAATATTGGGTTGGTAAGACATTGCAGAATCTTTGAACCTTGTAAAATCGTAGACTTGCTTTTTACCATTAGGGCCTTCTCCATTAGCGCCATCCCACCATAGTTCTGTTAAATTGCCATAGCCCGTTAAAAGTTCCTTCATGGTTTGAATATAGATATCGTTGTATGCTGCAGTGCCATACTCTGGGTGGTTTCTATCCCATGGAGAAATATACACGCCCATTTCAATACCTGCTTTTTTACAAGCCTCTGACAACATTTTAATGACGTCGCCTTTTCCATTCATCCACTTGCTTTCTCTTACTGTATGCTTGCTAAACTTACTTGGCCATAAACTAAATCCATCGTGGTGTTTAGCCGTAATAATAATGCCTTTAGCACCAGCCGCTTTTGCAATGCTTGCCCACTGGTTACAATCTATTGCTGTTGGATTAAATACATTTGGGTCTTCACTTCCTTTGCCCCATTCTAAATTGGTAAATGTGTTAGGTCCAAAATGCATGAATAAGTAAAATTCTTTTTCATGCCAAGCCAATTGTTGCTTAGTAGGGGTGGGTCCAAATTTTTCTTGTGCTACTAATATATTATTAGATGCTAAAAAGAAAAGTACAGTAGTAAAAAATAAGTAAATATATTTTTTCATGAAAGCGCTCTTTTATATAATTGAATCGTGTTTTCTAAACCTAGATAAAGGGCATCGCTCATTAAGGCGTGTCCAATACTAACTTCTTCAATACTTGGAATAGATTGTATTAAGTAAGGTAAATTATTTCTATCTAAATCATGTCCTGCGTTAATACCTAGCCCTAATTTTTTAGCAAGCGCTGCAGCGCTCATATAAGGTGCAACGGCTTTTTCTTTATTTCCAGCAGCAAATAGCTTTGCATACATTTCGGTATATAATTCTATACGGTCCGTTCCAGTTGTGGCAGCGGCTTCAATCATTTTTTCTATAGGGTCTACAAAAATGGAAACACGAATACCTGCTTTTTTAAATACCCCAATGATTTGCTTTAAATAATCTTGTTCTGTTATGGTATCCCAACCATGGTCGCTGGTTAATTGACCCAAGGTATCGGGTACTAGGGTAACCTGATGCGGTTTGTTGGCTAAAACCAATTCCACAAACTTGGCTTCCTTTGGGTTGCCTTCAATGTTAAACTCTGTGGTCAGAATTTTGCTTAAATCATAAACATCTTGGTAGCGAATATGCCTTTCATCGGGTCTTGGATGCACTGTAATACCCTCGGCCCCAAAACGCTCGCAATCCTTTGCCACCTGCACTAGATTAGGATTATCCCCGCCACGGCTATTTCTTAATGTGGCTATTTTATTTATGTTCACACTTAAACGAGTCATAGGCGAATTTAAGTTATTTTTGCATCTCAAATATAAGAAATGGCTTATTCTAGTTTGGAGGCTTGTTTATTGGATTTAGAGCGCACGGGTCAGCTGCTGCGTATCAAAGAAGAGGTAGACCCCTATTTAGAAATGGCTGCTATTCATTTGCGCATTTTTGAACAAAAAGGCCCTGCTATTTTATTTGAAAAAGTGAAGGGTTCTAAGTTTCGTGCAGCTTCCAATATTTTTGGTACACTAGAAAGAAGTGAATTTATTTTTAGAGATACCTTGCCTTCAGTGAAGCAATTAATTGATATTAAAATTAATCCTTTAGCTGCTATTCAAAATCCGATAAAATCTTTAGCGGCTTTACCGGCTGCTATCAATGCACTACCGAATAAAAATCCAATTTCAAAACCAGTTTTGTTTGAAGAGATAAACATTAGTGATTTACCTTTAATTCATCATTGGCCCATGGATGGTGGCGCCTTTGTAACGCTACCACAAGTATATACAGAAGATGCAGACAAGCCCGGCATTGGTAGTTCTAATTTAGGTATGTACCGTATTCAATTAAATGGGAACGATTATATATTGAATAAAGAAATTGGTTTGCATTATCAATTACATAGAGGTATTGGAGTGCATCAAACCAAAGCGAATAATCTAGGGCTTCCTTTAAAAGTAAGTTGTTTTGTGGGCGGGCCACCTGCGCACAGTGTTGCTGCAGTGATGCCGCTTCCAGAAGGTATGAGTGAAATGAATTTTGCGGGTGTACTTGCAGGAAAAAGATTTGGTTATACTTATATAGATGGTTTTTGTGTAAGCACCGATGCCGATTTTGTTATTACCGGAGAAGTATTTCCTGGAGAGAATAAACCAGAAGGTCCTTTTGGAGATCATTTAGGTTATTATAGTTTGCAACATCCTTTTCCTGTAATGAAAGTGCATAAAGTGTATGCCAGAAAAAATGCCATTTGGGCTTTCACAGTGGTAGGAAGACCTCCGCAGGAGGATACAAGTTTTGGACAACTCATACATCATATAACAGGCTCAGCTGTTTCTAATGAAATACCAGGATTAAAAGAAGTACACGCCGTTGATGCTGCAGGAGTGCATCCTTTATTACTAGCCATAGGTAGTGAAAGGTATACGCCCTTTTTAGAAAATAAAAAACCTGCAGAAATTTTAACCATTGCCAATCATATTTTAGGCACTGGTCAATTAAGTTTAGCAAAATTTGTTTGGATAACAGCAGAAGCAAAAAAATCGAAAGGGGATAGAGTAATAGATGTAAATAATATACCTGAGTTTTTAGCGTATATGTTGAGTAGAATGGACTTTTCAAATGACCTACATTTTTATACCAATACCACTATGGATACCTTGGATTATTCTGGTGACGGTTTAAACAGTGGCTCTAAATTAGTACTAGCAGCTTATGGTGATGTTCGAAGAAAATTAGCTACTACTATTCCAGAAAAAATAACAGCACTCAATGCCAATGCTAGCTTAATTATGCCTGGTGTAATTGCGGTGAATGCAGCAACTGCAACTATACATTCTATTCAAGAAAAGTTAAAGGGGCAAGGAGAAAATTTATTAGAACAAGATGGTATAGCTATGATTATTATTACCGAAGATGCTACTTGGATGGCTGCTGAATTTAATAATTTTATTTGGGCTGCATTTACCAGGACTAATCCTTCCAAAGATATTGAAGGGGTAGATAGTTATATTAATAATAAACATTGGGGATGCAAGGGGCCACTTATTTTTGATGCAACTATTAAAAAGCATCATGCGCCTGCAGTAGTAAAGGATAATGAGGTAGAGAAAAAGGTTAGCGCTATTTTGAGTAAGTATGGGTTTTAAACCTCAACCCAAGTATGGTCGGCTAATAATTTCACGGTAGCCACAAATCCGGCAAAGGGTCCAGAACCGCCGCCCCATTCACTAGGCGCTACTAAAGAAAGTACATGCGAAGCGTCTGTTTTTTCATATACATGATATATTTGACCTATCTGCGGTTTGAAAGTAATTTTAGCTTCGTAAATCATTAAACTTAATTCCTTGCGCTTTTTAATTTCTTGCGCTTGTCTTGCTAGTAATTCAATTTGCTCTTTAATTTGATTTAACTGCATATTGGTTTGATCCTCCATGGCAGATAAAGCCTTATGTTTTATAACGCCTTCTTTAGTAGGACGAATAGCTACACTTCCTGCAGAAGAAGCGTAAGGTAGAACGCTTAATTGTTTATGGTATACTTCTATATTTTTAAAAGCTTCTCCATTTTCTTTGAAGCCATACTGTGATACTTTTAAAAAACCATTGGCTAAAATTTCATGTACTACTTTAAGGACTTCTTTATTGTCTTTATGAAATTGAACGGTTAAGCAAGAACCATTATTAATTTCGGCAATCACTTCATTTCCTAATAATGGATTTTCAAAAGCCTGTGCCATTCCATTGGGTATAACGCTATATTGGGCATAAAAAGCCTCGTTTTCAATATTCACCCAATTGTGACTAAAGCTAAGGGCATGGCCATTTTGAACGCTTTCAATTTTATAGTTTCCAGATTTTGGAACTAATTGATACTCGAATTCGCTTTTTTCCGGGAAAAGCTGCCAGCTTGCTAAAAAATTATACGCTTGAACCATATTTTATATAACAAAAATAAGTAGGAAAGGTTGAATTAAAATGGGTTGTTTATGCTCAAAAATGCTAATTAATTTGAACAAAATCGGGCTTGCTAATAATACTAGAATTGTACTTATAACGAAGGTTGGTGATAAGGGCAATATTCCAAGGGCTCAGTTGGCGATTTATTCTTGGGAAGTAAAAGGCTCTTAATTCAATGGTGCCGAAAATGAGGTTTTCATTCCTAATTCTCATGCCTGATCCTATAGAGGAATAGATATCTCCCTTGTCAATGGGCTGGCCCACGGTTCTTAGATAAGTAATATTGCCAAAGGCAAAAGGGGAGGTTCGAAACCCATAAAACGATCTTGAATTATACCATACCGATTCCCAGTTGGCAGTGATACGGGTGCCACCATAAATACGCTCTTTATTTAATTGAGGTATACCATAGCTACTGCTAATAAGTAAGGCTTCGTTGAATTTGTTTTTAAGGGTTTGCGTGAAACTTACATTAATAATGGACCTGTATTTATAACCGCTCTCCAAATAACGAAGCTTATTAATTTGCTCTACACTTGCAATGAATCGAACATCTTGTAATTGTGCATCGACATAACTGGAACCTGCACTTAATGTAAGATGTCTATAATTTTCATTAGAAAGTAATTTGTAGTTCTCTAATTTAATTCCTAGATAAGGCAAGGAGCTTTGTTCTCTTCTATAATTTCCAGAAGTAATGACCATCGATTTTCCTGTGGGTAAATCCTCGTTTCTACCAAAGCCATACAAATACTGGGTCCTAATAATTTGTTGTTTAAATAAAGTAAAAGAAGCTAAGGAGGCTTCAATGTTTTGATAGTTTTTATCTATTTGCGCTAAATAATCTGTTGGTCTTTGTTTAAATATATTTTCCAAAAAACGAACTTGAACAAAATAATGCACATTATTGGCAGCCAGTGAAATTCTATTACTAAAAAGTTGATAACCTAACCAGGCATCAAAATGTTTTAAGTCATAATTATAAGTACTGTTGAATAAAGAGTCTGACCACTTGCTCGTGAAAACATTTTCATTATTGGCATTGTTCCAATCAAATCCCCAGGTCCATTTACTATTGGGTGTGAGTAGGGGACGGTTACCTCTTATGTAAACGGTCGATTCAGATAAATCGCCATTGGCTTCATTGGGGGCAAATGATTTTGCACCTATAGTAATATCTGTAAAACTGCCTTGTAAATTTCTATTGGTATAATCAAAACCCCAACCTGTATTTATTTCTCTGTTCTTATCGAAGTTGTGACTTAAGGTAAAGGCATTACCTCTGTCATTTACATTATTGGTACTTAAGGTAGCAGTATAAGAATTGGCATTTCTAATATTAAAGCTACCTCCAATAGGAAAAACATCTTTTGTAATAATGTAGATGTCTACCTCATTGGTGTCCACCAAAGAAAGAGCAGCGAGTATACGGGCATCTTGTATGAAGGGTAAGTCTCTTAGCCACTTTTCATTATAGGCAATGACTAAGGGGTCTAGGACTTCTTGCTCTTTAATAAATAAATTTTTACGAATTGTATTTTCGCCAGTTTTATTATGCAATTTATCTGCAAATTTCGTTAAGGCATCCCCTTTTGTATTTGCAGGGTTAAGTATACTTGCTCCAAAATGTTTTTGTTCTATTTGAATGCTTCTAATTCTTTTCCCTTCGTACTTCGCTACTTGTTGTGCATATTTATTTAGATTAATAAAAGTAGAATCAATAAAAGGGTTGGGCTTGCCCTTAAATTGCTTAATAATAGTTTGTAGTAAACTGCTATCCTTCGATAGGGCAATATTTTTTTCAATATTTCTTAATTGTGCATATATAGAAATATGCAAGCACAGTAAGACTAGTAAAGTAAAAATTTTTCGAACAAAAGAAGTCATGGTATTGTTATTTCATTACAATACTTTAACTGCTCTTTTTCTTAAAGATTCAATGGGAATATTTAAATATTTACCTATTTGTTTTCCATCTCTATAACTTATAACTCTTAAAGAAAGTACATCTTCTGGAATTAAAAAAGGCGCTGTGTATTTTTGGCTATAATTGTCGGGCATTTGATCGTTAATAGTATAATACATATCTAGTCCTTCTACTTCGCCTTCCATTATACCTATTAATTCACCTTTTGTATTTAATTCAGTAGTAACAATAGGGTCATACATACTTCTAGCATATCTCACATTCGCTGCATCGAGTTTTTCGAATTGTTGTTCAACTTTTTTGCTAAAGCTATTCCAGTTCTTCTTTTCTTTAGGAGACCATCCTGTTTCAGCTACTGCCATACCTCTTGGCCAAGTCATGTATTGAGCATATCTCATATCAAATATTTGCTCTGACCATTGATTCGCTTGATTACCTAAAATTAAATTAGGATCAACGCCTTCTGGAATGGGTTCAAAAGAATATGTTTTTTTCATTCTGAGTCCACGGTATACTTTACCCTCTGCAGTGACTTCACCTTGGTAAAAATCGATATAGTTATAATCGTTTGGAGACATCACTACTTTATGCCCTTGTTTAGCTGCTTCAATACCTCCTTTCACACCTCTCCAGCTCATTACAGTTGCATCTCCTGATAAACCACCTTCTAATATTTCATCCCAACCCATCATTTTCTTTCCTTTGCTATTAATTATTTTTTGTACGCGACGCACAAAATAACTTTGTACTTCATTCATATCCTTCAAGCCTTCCTTTTTCATAAGTGCTTGTACGTTCGGTGATTTCTCCCAATTGTTTTTTGGATTTTCGTCTGCCCCCATATGAATGTATTCAAAAGGAAATAGGGGAGCCATCTCTCCAAATATTTTATCTAAGTATTCATATACTGTTTCATTAGAAGGGTCTAATGAGTTATCAATTTTTGCAGCCACATGTCCATTTAATCCTTCCCAATCCATAAACTCATCACCTGCATTTACTTGGAAAGGGTAATTAGGTGTAGTACTTAAAAAAGGATATGCTGTATTCATGGCCAAGCTATGACCAGGCACATCCACTTCTGGAATGACTTCAATAAATCTTGCTTTTGCATAAGCCACTACTTCTTTAATATCTTCTTGTGTATAAAACCCGCCATATGTTTTAGGTTCATCTAGGGCAGGAGTAGTAATATTCATCCACTTACCTTTACGCTCTGCTCTCCATGCACCCACACTTGTTAATCTAGGAAGAGATTTAATTTCAATTCTCCATCCTTGGTCGTCGGTTAAATGCCAATGAAAACGGTTGTACTTATAACGCGCCATATCATCAATAAATGTTAACACTTCTGCTTTGCTGAAAAAATGTCTACTAACATCTAACATCATACCTCTCCATCCAAAACGAGGTTTGTCAATGATAGAAACATAAGGCAAGGCCCAATTTGTATTGGCTTGTAAAGTATTGGAATAAACTGCCGCTGGTAATAATTGCATCACTGTTTGCCAGCCAAAAAATAAACCTGCATTGGCATTGGCTTTTAATTGAATTCCTTTTTCATTAATGTCCAAGGTATAACCCTCGCTACCTAAATTAGCATCATTGATTATTTGTAAATCAATGCTTGGTTTGTTTTTTGTAAAATATACTACACGCCCTGTGGTGGTTCTTAATTTTACAGCCATAATATCAGAAATGGCATTCGCTGAACTTGGTGCATTAATAGCAATACTTTTAGGCAAAGTATACTTGCCTGGCTTTGTAGTCATTTGGTAAGGCTCAGGAATAATACTTATGTTTTGTGCATTTGCAGTTGAAAGTCCACCAAAAATTAAGGTAGTGGTTAGTGCAATGGTTAAAATCTTGTTCAGTTTCATACAAAATTGTTTTATTGTAATTGTTTAATGTAAAGAATACATATGAAAATTGAAAATAGCTTGCTTATTATAGGAGCAAAGCAATGCCTTTAAAGGTACAAAAAAATACATAAAAAAGCCGCTCCTGATTACTCGGGAACGGCTAGGGGAATTTTGGAAATATTGTAGAAACTAGATAGAACTAGTTACTAAATTTATCTTCAACTATAGATTAGTATCTGTAAGCGTCAGCTTTGAATGGACCTGCTACAGGTATACCTAAATAAGCTGCTTGCTCAGTAGTTAATTCATCTAATTCAGCACCAACTTTCGCTAAATGTAAACGCGCTACTTTTTCATCTAAATGCTTAGGTAACACATACACTTTGTTCTCGTAGTTTTTATGGTTTTTCCATAATTCTATTTGAGCTAATGTTTGGTTAGAGAAAGAGTTACTCATTACAAAGCTAGGGTGACCAGTAGCACAACCTAAGTTTACTAAACGGCCTTCTGCTAAAACGATAACATCTTTACCATCGATATTGTATAAATCAACCTGTGGTTTGATAGTGTCTTTTGTATGACCATAGTTATTATTTAACCAAGCCATATCAATTTCAATATCAAAGTGACCAATATTACAAACAATGGCTTTATCCTTCATGACTCTGAAATGTTTTTCGTTGATCAAATCACGACAACCAGACGCAGTAACAATAATGTCTGCTTCTTTAACGGCGTCAATCATTTTTCTAACTTCGTAACCATCCATGGCAGCTTGTAAAGCACAGATAGGATCGATTTCAGTTACCATTACACGGCAACCAGCACCACGTAAAGAAGCGGCAGAGCCTTTTCCTACGTCACCGTAAGAACCCACTACTGCAACCTTTCCAGCCATCATCACATCAGTTGCACGACGAATCGCATCTACTAATGATTCTTGACAACCATATTTATTATCGAATTTAGATTTTGTAACAGAATCGTTTACGTTAATGGCAGGCATTGGTAAAGTACCTTTCGCCATACGCTCATATAAACGGTGAACACCTGTAGTTGTTTCTTCACTTAAACCTTTAATACCAGAAACGAATTGAGGATATTTATCTAAAACCATATTGGTTAAATCGCCACCATCATCTAGGATCATATTCAAAGGACGGTCTGCACCACCAAAGAATAAAGTTTGTTCAATACACCAATCTCCTTCTTCAATAGATTGACCTTTCCAAGCAAATACACCCACGCCTGTTGCAGCAATAGCAGCAGCGGCTTGATCTTGTGTAGAGAAGATATTACAAGAGCTCCATTTAACTTCAGCGCCTAAGGCAGTTAAAGTTTCAATTAATACAGCTGTTTGAATAGTCATGTGTAAGCAACCCGCAATACGAGCACCTTTTAAAGGTTGGCTTGGTCCGTATTCAGCACGGATACTCATTAAACCTGGCATTTCTGCTTCAGCTAAACGAATCTCTTTACGACCCCAATCTGCTAATGTGATATCGGCTACTTTATAAGGTAGGCTAAAATCGATGTTTTCTAGGTTAGACATATATTTTTTGTTTAGAGGGCAAAGGTATGAAATAGGATAAAATAACAAAATATTTGATATTTTTAGGATATTCAGCTATTATATCATATTTTTGTGATGATTTATGCTAAAATAACATGAAAAATAGTACTCCATCAGTAGATTCGGCTAGTCTTCAACAATCAATCTCTTTAGACGAGAAGGATTTAGCCATTTTACGCCTCCTGCAGGAGAACGCAAGGATCACTGTAAAAGAAATTGCCGATCAAATTCATTTAAGTACCACGCCGGTGCATGAGCGTATTAAGAGGCTAGAGGCGGGTGGGGTGATTAAGCAGTATGCTACTTTAATTGATGGGACAAAGGTGAAAAAGGGGCTGATGGTTATTTGTTATGTGTCTCTAAATCAGCACAGTAAGCAGTCGGGAGGGCAGTTTATCAAGCTAATAAATGACTTACCCGATGTGGTGGAATGTTATAGTATATCGGGGGAATTTGACTTTATGTTGAAAATTGTGACCGAGGATATGAACAGTTATTACAATTTCCACGTGAACAAATTAAGCCAGGCCGACAATATAAGTCAGGTACAAAGCGTTTTTATAATGGGTATCGTTAAACAAACCCATTTAATAGTATAATTATCATCAACTTATGAAACACTTCATTATGAAATATAATAAGTATCTAGGTATGGGGGTTTTCCTATTAATGCTAGTGGGCGGTTTTTATTTAATAAAACCAAGTCATGAATCAAGGGCCATTGCCATGCAATATCCTATTGTTTTAAAGTCAATGAATTTAGTTTCATTAAGTACTTACAATGCAGATACAGCACAAACCGATAGCACGCCTTTGATAACGGCAAGTGGTTTTAAATTAGACAGCGCCAATCCTAAAAAACATAGAGTGATTGCCATTAGCCGTGATTTAAAAGAATTATTTTCTTTTGGAGATAGGGTAGAATTGACTAATGCTGGAAAGTTTAATGGTATTTGGTTTATTCATGATTTAATGAATAAAAAATATAAAAACAAGATTGATATTCTTATTAATTCAAGTGACCCCCAAACAAGTTTAAAAAGGGTGGTAATTTCTAAGATTTAAAAATGTATTTTTCTTAGAAGCTTAAACGCATGACATAGTCGTCCATGTAAAAGCCATTGCCAATATCGAATTTAAATTCGCGTTCTTTAATAAATCCTTTTTTTAAATAAAAAGTATAAGCGTTATTTAATTTATTCACTTGTAAGAATAATGAGTTTGAACCTGCTGCTTTGGCAACCTCAATGCATTTATTTAATAAGGCCTTCCCAGCTCCAGTACCTTGTGCTTCGGGAAGTACATATAATTTATTGAGTTTGTGCGCAATCTCATTTGAGTCTTCTTCTTTTTCAGGGCTTACCGAACAAAACCCTACATCCTCCCAATCACCATTTTCTTTTTTAATGCTTGCTATATAAAACTCGCAACCTGTATTCATTTGTTTTTCTAAGGATTCATTACTGTACATCCAATCCAACATGAAATCAATTTGTGCTTGAGATATGATATGACCATAAGTGCTAGGCCAAGTGCGCTCCGATACAGATCTAATAAAATCTCTGTCGTTTAAGCTAGCGCCTGTTATTTGAATTTCGGTCATTGGATTGTAAAGTTGTAATAAGTTATATTTAAGTTGATAATTTCAGTTAAATAAAAACATATTCATTTAAACTAAAAAAATCTTACCCTAACTGCGCCAAGCTTTCTTCAATAGTTTGAATTCTCGCTAATGCGTCGGCCTTCTTTTTTTGTTCAATGGCTAAAACTTCTGGCTTTGCATTTTGCACAAACTTTTCATTAAGTAATTTCTTATCTACACTTTGCAAGAAGCCTTGTTGGTGGGCTAGGTCCTTTAATAAGTTTTCTTTTAAGCTGGCAGTGTCAATGGCTTGGTTGGCAACGATGTAAAATTTATCTTTTTCTAAAGCCACTACAATAGAGGAAGCTACCGTGCTGCTTGTATAAGCAATACTAGAGGCATTAATTTGCTTGGCTAATATATTTTGAATACTTTGATAAGGCGCATTGTTGGTAGTTTGAATATGTAATTCAATCGCATCCTTTGGCTTTATTTGGTTTTTATTACGCGCATCGCGCAAAGTAGAGATTACATTTTGTAATAATGCCCCTGCGTTTAAAACTTCCTTATTCACACTTATATTAGGAGTATATAGCTTCACGCATAAGTCCTCAGACTGTGTTTTAAGGGTATGGTGTATCTCTTCCGTAATAAATGGCATGAATGGGTGTAGTAATTGTAATAGTGCATCATAAAACTCCACTGTCTTTTCATATACTCCAGCATGCATAGGTTGTTCAAAGCCTGGCTTGATCCATTCTAAATACCAGCTACAAAAATCATCCCATATTAAACCATAAATAGTTTTTAGTGCTTCACTTAGTCGGAAGGTTTTAAGCATTTCATCCACTTCAATTTGTGTAGTATTTAATTTTGCTTCAAACCAATCCATCGCAAATTTTGTATCTTCTGCAATTTCACCTGTATTGTTTTGACGTGCTTCCCACATCTTCAATAACTTAGTGGCATTCCATAATTTATTATTGAAATTTCTTCCTTGCTCCAAAGTAGATTCATCAAATAGTAAGTCGTTGCCTGCAGGAGAGGCAATCATAATGCCAAAACGAACAGCGTCAGCACCGTATTGGTCAATAAGTCCTAATAAGTCGGGAGAGTTTCCTAAACTCTTACTCATTTTTCTTCCTTGCTTATCACGCACAATACCTGTGAAGTAAACATCTTTAAATGGAATCTTACCCATATACTCTTCACCTGCCATAATCATTCTAGCAACCCAGAAGAAAATAATTTCAGGAGCAGTTACCAGTGTGCTAGTAGGGTAGTAATAATTTACTTCTGCATTACCTGGGTTAGATAAACCCTTGAATACTTCAAAAGGCCATAACCAACTACTAAACCAAGTATCTAAACAGTCGGCGTCCTGTGTTAATTTTTTTCCTTTAGTTTCTGGATGATTCGCGTTTACTTCTGCTTCATTATGTGCTACATAAAAATTTCCTTCTTCATCATACCATGCAGGTATGCGGTGACCCCACCATAATTGTCTACTAATACACCAGTCCTTAATGCCTTCCATCCAATGGCGGTATAAGTTTTTAAATTTAGCAGGATGAAAACTAATTTCATCAGACATCACCGCCTCTAGTGCAGGTGCTGCTAATTTTTTCATATCCACCCACCACTGTAAACTTAATCTTGGCTCCACTATGGCATCGGTTCTTTCACTAAATCCAACCTGGTGCGTGTAGTCTTCAATTTTTACTAAATTTCCAGCCGCTTCTAAGTCCTTGGTAATTATTTTTCTTACCTCAATTCTATCTTGTCCAATATATAAACCTGCTGCTTCAGATAAAGTACCATCGTCGTTCATGGTATCAATCACTTCTAAATTATATTTCTGACCCAAAACAAAATCGTTCATGTCATGCGCAGGGGTCACCTTCAATGCACCCGTTCCAAATTCTATTTCTACATAATCATCTGCAATAATGGGTATGCGTCTGTTAATTAAAGGCACAAAGGCAAACTTACCTACTAAGTTTTTATAACGCGCATCTTTAGGATGCACACAAATTGCTGAGTCACCTAAAATAGTTTCAGGACGAACTGTTGCAATAGTAATATACTCTTCACCAGGCAGATCTAATTTATAACGCAGGTGATAAATTTTACCAGCAACTTCTTTATGAATAACTTCTTCATCACTTAAAGCAGTTTTGGCGCGCACATCCCAGTTAATCATTCTCTTGCCGCGATAAATTTTTCCTTTCTTGTATAAATCAACAAATACTTTAATAACCGATTCGTAATAGTCGGGGTCCATGGTAAAAGAAGTACGCTCCCAATCTAAACTGCAACCCATCTTTCTTAACTGCTGCAAAATAATGCCTCCGTATTTTTCTTTCCATTCCCAAGCATAGCCTAAAAATTCATCTCTAGTTAAAGAAGATTTTGCAATACCTCTTTCTCTTAACATAGCAACCACCTTTGCTTCAGTGGCAATAGATGCGTGGTCGGTGCCTGGCACCCAACAAGGATTAAACCCTTGCATACGCGCACGACGCACTAATATATCTTGAATAGTATTATTCAAACAATGGCCCATATGTAACACTCCGGTAACATTCGGTGGAGGTATAACAACGGTATAGGCTTTTTTATCGTTGGGTGTACTATGAAAATAACCACTGTCTACCCAATGCTTGTACCACTTCAATTCTACTTCACCCGGTATGTAATTTTTACTCAATTCCATGCTTTGCGTCTTTTCCTATATTAAGCCACAAAAATAAGGAAAAGCGACAAGCAATAAGTTGCTAAAAAATACGAACTTAGCCACCTCATGGAATTTGCAGTTGTAGATATTGAAACCACAGGCAGTACCCCTCAATCGGCGGGGATTACTGAAATTGCTATTGTCATTCACAATGGGGTGGAAGTGACGGGTAAATATGTGACTTTAATTAACCCTAGACATAAAATACCTCCCTTTATTGTAAATATGACGGGTATTAGCGATGAGATGGTGGCAGCTGCCCCTTTATTTGAAGATGTAGCCCCTCAGATATACAATTTATTAAATGGCCGTGTGTTTGTAGCCCATAATGTAAGCTTCGATTATTCCTTTGTACATTATTTATTAGGTAGGTCGGGTTTTCAGTGGTCGGCGCCTAAATTATGTACCATTAAATTAAGTCGTCGTGTTTTCCCAGGGCTTGTGAAATATGGGCTAGGTTCTTTGACCCGTGATTTAGGTATTAAGATAGAAGGAAGACACCGCGCTTGGGGAGATGCTGCGGCAACCGCTCAAGTATTAACCATGGCCATTGAAAAAGAAGGCATGCAACCCATTCATAATTTACTTGCGAAAAAAGAGCCAAGGAAGAAAGTAGTACCGCGCACTGAAATGCCTAATGATAGGTCGGACGCTGAAGATTAATGCAGACTCAGAAGATTAAGCAAATAAACTTTACTATAAGATGAGTTCTCTTAAGATTAGTCTTTTTTATTTTTAATACTCTGCGGTCACACCCGTATAATTATGAGGTGTGATGGCTTTCAATTCTTTTTTAATAGCGGCTGTTACTTTTAAGCCATCGATAAATTTATGCATCAGTTTTTTATCAATCTTATTTTTGCCTCTTGTTAAATCTTTTAAAGCCTCGTAAGGGTTTGGATATTTTTCGCGACGTAAAATAGTTTGAATGGCTTCAGCCACTACTGCCCAATTATTTTCCAAGTCGGCCTGCATTTTTTCTTCATTCAAAATTAATTTGCCTAATCCTTTTTCTAAAGAGTTTAAAGCAATCGTAATATGACCTACTGGTACACCAATATTTCTAAGTACGGTAGAATCGGTTAAGTCGCGTTGAAGACGACTAATAGGAAGCTTAGCAGCCAAGTGTTCTAGTATCGCATTCGCCATTCCTAAATTACCTTCTGCGTTTTCAAAATCAATAGGGTTCACCTTATGCGGCATAGCGCTAGAGCCTACTTCACCTTTTTTAGTTTGTTGTTTGAAATAATCCATAGAGATATAGGTCCAGATATCGCGGCTTAAATCAATTAAGATATTATTCAAACGCTTCAACGTATCGCAGTGCGCTGCGAAATGATCGTAGTGTTCAATTTGTGTAGTGAACTGCATTCTTTGTAAACCTAATACATCATCTACAAATTCATTGCCCAAGCTTACCCAATTCTTTTTTGGAAAAGCAATATGATGTGCGTTAAAATTTCCTGTAGCGCCTCCAAATTTAGCAGTATAAGGAATGGCTGTAAATAATTCAACTTGATGATGTAGTCTTTCTACAAAAACCATTATCTCTTTACCTAAAGTAGTAGGAGAGGCAGCTTGACCATGTGTGCGGGCTAGTAAAGAAACCTTCTTCCACTTTTTGGCTAACTGGTATAAATTATTTTGCAAATTAATATAAGAAGGCAGTACTGTATTTTCCATTGCCTCTTTCCAACTAAGTGGAATGGCGGTATTGTTAATGTCTTGAGAAGTTAAACCAAAGTGAATCCACTCTTTTAATTCACTCGCCTTGTTTTTATCTAGTACTTCTTTTAAAAAATATTCCACCGCTTTCACATCGTGGTTGGTGGTAGCTTCAATAGTTTTTATTTTTTCGGCGTCTGCTTCGCTAAAGTTTTTTACTACAGCAAGTAGAGATTTTCTTAGTGCAGGTGTAACTTTAAAAAACTTCTTATCTGCAAGAAATAAGAAATAATGTACTTCCACTAAAACGCGGTACTTGATAAGGCCAAATTCAGAAAAATAGGAGCTTAAAGCGGCAGTTTGCTTTTGGTAACGACCGTCAACGGGAGAGATAGCTGTAAGTTTCGACATTGGCTGATAATTTAAACAAGTAGTTAGATTCTTAGAAAAAAGGTTTTTCTTTGCACAAAGTTAATTCAATTGGACAAAAAATGGCGCATAGGCGCGGTAAGTTATTTAAATACCCGCCCATTATTACTAGGAATGGAGCAAAGTCCTTTTCTTGACAGCATTCATTTAGTGAAGTCTTACCCTGCTCAAATAGCCCAAGATTTATTAGACGATACCATTGATATTGGCCTTATTCCTGTGGCCATCATGCCTCTATTATCGAACCCGCAGATTGTTTCAAAATATGTGATTGGTACAGAGGGGGAAGTGGCTTCAGTGGCTTTATTTAGCCAAGTACCCATAGATCAAATTGAAAAGGTGTATTTAGACTATCAAAGCAGAACCTCCGTTCAATTGGCAAAGCTTTTATTAGCTCAATATTGGAATAAAGAGGTCGAGTTTTTAATAGCCACTGAAGGCTATATAAATGAAATTTCAGGGACAACTGCTGGGGTAATTATTGGAGACCGCGCCTTGACTAGTTTAAACCGTTTTGAGCATATTTATGACCTAGGCTTAGCGTGGAAGGCGTATGCTGGACTTCCCTTTGTTTTTGCTGCTTGGGTGGCCAATAAACCCATTCCTGCTGAATTTATGGAGGCCTTTGATGCAGCCAACGGATATGGCTTGTCAAATTTGGAGCAAGTAATTGCTTTAATACCTGCTGCTGAGCAAGTATATGATTTGCAAAAATATTATACTGAAAATATTAGCTACGAACTCACCCCTGAGAAAAGAAAGGGGCTGGAGCTATTTTTAGAATTAATTAAAAATAAATAACATGAATCTAATTGACAAGGCCATCACGCTAGCTTCATATTTAAGACAGCCTGAAAAAAGAAGGTTAATAAAAATTGCTAAAACTTTCAAAGGGCTTAAGGGTATTGAAATTGGAGGTCCAAGTAATATCTTTAGTATCAAGGGGGCGATGCCTGTTTATTTATTTGCTGAAAAAGTAGATGGAGTTAATTTCTCCAATAAAACAATTTGGGAAGGCAAAATCAAGGAAGGGGAAAATTATAATTATTATAAAAATCTTTTTGGGTTCCAGTATATTGCAGAAGGTTCAGATTTGAGTTTGTTAAAAGACAATCAATTTGATTTTTTATTATCTAGTCATTCATTAGAACATATTGCAAATCCAATCAAAGCTTTAAATCATTGGCGCAGGGTTTTGAAAGAAACGGGTAGGCTAGTTTTAATTTTACCAGATAGTAGTGTCACTTTTGATCGAAAACGCCCTATTACTAAGTTAGAACACTTGATTGAGGATTATAATAATGATGTTCAAGAAGATGACGATACGCATTATAATGAAGTAATTGATTTACACGATATGGATTTAGACAAAGCATTAGGCTCAAGAGATATTCTTAAAGAAAGAACAATTCAGAATTTATCTTATCGGGCAGTGCATCACCATGTTTTTAACTTTGAGCTAATTAAAGATTTGCTTTCATACACTGGCTTTACAGTTGATTTTCAACAAAACTTTTACCCTTTTCATTTAATTACATTAGCAACAAAAAAATAAAGTATTTAGTAGCTTTATTAGTAGGGGGTTAAGATTAATTTTTCTTGAATAGCTTCAAGAAATTATTCTTAAAAAAGGAGTTGAATAATGACAATACTTCAGGAGATGGGTTAATCCATTTTACTAAAACATAAAAAGAAACACTGAAGGTTGCAGATTGAATAAATATATTTAAGAAAAAGTTATTTGCAATTGGTAACTGATGAACTAAAAGCATAAGTATAATACTTGAAATTAAAAAGATACCATGTCTCCATGTATAGGGCTGTAAATTAAATTTCTTATACAAAAATCCAAAGCGAATACTATTGTATAAAGTTAGTGCTACTAAATTTGAAAATGCAAGGCCCTCTAGCCCATAACTATTAATTAAAAAAATATTCAAGGGAAGCGATAGGATAATATAGAATAGGTTGGTATAAAAATCGAATTTCCAGTAATTAGAAGTGCCAATAATTTGACTATTGACTCCTGTGCCTATATCAATTAATTTGGCCAAACCTAGAATAAAAATAAGTTTGGGTAATTCGTCATAGCCGCCACCGTATTTATTACTGATGAAATTTAAAAAAGCAACCAGATTATCTATGTTTAACCATATGAGTCCAAACAACAAAAGGCCAATGGCTAGTAAGTTGGATACACTTTTATGGTAAATGTTTTTGATATTGGCCATGTCTTTATTTTTCCATGACTCTGCTAAAATAGGAATGGTAATGGAGTTTAAGCTACGCTGAGGAATTTCTAATATGGCAGAAACATAGGTGGCTATAGCAAAAATGGCGGTATCACTTAAACCTCTCAGTCCAAATATTAAAAAAGTATCGGTTGTTTTGGCTAATAAATTAAAAAACTGGCCTGCGAAAACAAACAGCGCAAAATTAATCATCCTTCCTTTTAATCTTCTGGTAACACTGCTTATTTTAAAATTTCTAAGTGAAAATTCTTTGGTTTGTATTAGCGTATATAAAAGAATTAAGGCAGGGATTAAATAGATACCACTAAATAGCATTATAAAAACGGGGAGACTTATAAATTTAAAACCAAAGGCTAAAATAAGCACTGTAGTTAAAATTCTAATAAGCGTCTCTTTAAGAAAGTTTGTAATAACTCCTTTTCTTAAACCCCAAGCAAAACCTTCTAGCCATATAAACATTAATATGAAAAAGGTATAGGGGTAAACATAATTAAAGTAAACAGCTAAGTCAGGTGATTTTCCTAACTTTCTGACAATAAAATCCTTCTGTTGCCATCCTATTAATAATAGCAAACCAAAACCAATTAAATTTACCATTAAGGTAATAAAAGGCAGATCGTTTTTTTTAGGGCCTAAGTACTGGTTGTAAAAGGGGTAAAATTTATAGACAACGGGAAGTGTGCCTAAAGTACAAAATATGGATAGGGTAGCTCCAATATCAATCATGGCTCTTACAAGTCCTTGGTCTGATTTTGAGAAGAAAAGCGGGAAAAGCACCAATAAATTAAAGGCGCCAATAACAAAGCCAATCATTATAAATAATGACGATTTCATGCCTTGTTTTTGAATGATTCCCATATTACAAATATATTGAAATATGCCTTTGCTTATAGAACTTTATAGAAATAGGGCTTATTGAGGATTATTATTATTGAATAGCTCCAAACTATACATACATTTTTTGCCAAGCCTATTGCTTTTTTAATATCGTTGAGGGGGCTTCTAAATTTTAATATATTTTCAAGAAGTCCTACTATTAAATAAATGGGCACAGCGCAAGTATAATTTAACAACTGAAATAAAAACCAAAATATCCCATATTGCTTCCTTATTCTTAAATGATTGCTCAATATTAACTGAAGTCCTTTTCTGTCGTATAAATTTAAATAAGTACTATCGTTTGAATTAGCCGCTTTTGTAATGGTTTCACCTATCAGATGTATAACATGGAGATTACCATAAAGCATAAGGTTTCCTTGTTGATATAGTCTGCTACACCATTCAATTTCTTCTGCGTATAAAAAAAAGTCTTCATCCATTAGACCTGCTTTATCAACGGCTTCCTTTTTAACCATTAAAAATGCCCCGTTTATCCATTCTACTTTTTCGAAATCTGAGGCAATATCTACGCTTGGTTTTTTAATTGACAACAGTTGTGAAATATTTTTTAATAAACTACCCCAATAAGGGAGGGGCAGTAATTGGTTAATACCCCCTATCATAAAATTACTACCAGAAAATTGATTTGTTAGATCCTTGTTTAATAATTGAACCCCACATGCAACATTCGTGGAATTGGCAAATTGATGTAGACATTTGCTAATGGCATCGTTTAGAATTAGCGTATCTGGATTTAATAATAAAACAAATTCACCCTTAGCAATTCTTATGCCTGCATTGTTAGCCCTTGAAAATCCGGCATTGTATCCCATGTCAACCCAAGTTAATGCTGGGTATTTTGAAGTTAAAATTTCTTTGCTGTTATCATTAGATTGGTTGTCTACAATAATCCATTCGAAATCATTAAATGAATCAAATGCCTTTGCACTAGAAAGGCAATCATCTATTAGTTGAGCCGATTTATAATTTACTATGATGATAGAAAGCTTCAATATTTACAAGTTTGATTTAAGTTGATTATAAATATAAGATATACTCATTAATGTTTTGGATATGACCCCGTTTCTTAAAGTACTTTGGTTAAACTTAGATTGTAGTTCAACCATACTTAAGATAACGGCTGGCCAATCGGTTTGTCCAAAGGATTCAAGTTTGCTTTTAGAATGAATATGCGTGTTTCTAAGAATTCTCCAATAGGCATCATATACCATTATATTCTTTAAGGGGCTAGTTCCATATTTGGATAAAAGAATATACATTTCTGGTATTTCTACAGAAGGAACATTTAAACAATAATTGGTTACTTGGCTTTCGCTCACCCCTACATTAATTAATAGTTCATTAATGTAGGTAAATTCAATTCCTTTACTAATATTTCTTATATAATATTCAATGTCTACTCTCCATTTCAGACCTTCGTCATATTTATCCTTAATACTATTATGAAATAAAGTTACGCTCGGAGGTCCTATACTATTTTTAGCTAAAAGTCGTAAAGGATTTTTTAAAATGATAGTTTTTAAATTTTCGTTAAAAAACTTCTTTTCAATATTATTCGTTAATTCGGTTTTATTTGTATAAGCTGAAAAAATAAATTTATTATTATTATTTCTAGCCAATGCAAATTTTTCTAAGGAATGCTCATTATCAAACCAATCATCGTCATGCATTAATTTAATCCATTCTCCTGTTGCTTTTGAAATGGCATGATTCCAGTTGGCTGGTGTGCCAAGCGCTTTTTCATTTTTAAAGTACTTTATCTCGAATCTCCCATTAAATTCTTTCAATAGTGCTGCAACAGAATGATCATTGCTATCATCGGATATTATAACCTCATAATCCTTAAATTTTTGAATCTCAATTGAACAAAGCAATCTTTTTAAGTAATCAATTCGCTTATAAGCAGGGATACAAATTGAAATTATAGGATTCTTCATGTCTTTTGAGAAAGATTTTTATAATTGAAATTAGTATTTTTTTGCCATTTATGTTACATTTACATTTATGCAATATCCCATAAATGGCAATCTGGCTGGGGTTGTTATATTATATAATGAAGATCCTCATAAAATTATAGAGAATATCTTATCCTATTCAACTAAGCTAGATAAGATTTATCTATATGATAATTCAACTGTTAAAAATATTGATTGGGAAATTCATTTAAACAAATTAGGTAATAAGGTTGAGTATGTCTTTTTTGGGGAAAATCTAGGTATTGCAAAAAGATTAAATACTGCAGCTTTAAGCGCTATAAAAGATGGGTATAGTTTTTTATTAACAATGGACCAGGACTCTTCATTTAGTGAAACTTCTTTTGAAAACTATTTGGAAAATATTTCACAATGTACAATATCCAATGTAGGTCAATTTGGAATAAATTTTCAACCAAAATTTACTAAAGTTGAAGACTTAGTGAAAGAGGTTGATATTTTAATCACATCAGGTTCAATAATTTGCTTAGACCATTTTAAACTAATAGGCAAGTTCAATGAAAATCTATTCATTGATTTTGTTGATATTGATTTTTCGTTTAGGGTTAATGATGCTGGGTTTAAAAATATTCAGTTCATGAATGTTTTACTAAATCATCAAATAGGGGAATTAATCTGGGGAAGATCATTAAAGAACTTGAAATTAACAAGAAGAATTATTCATTCCCCTATTAGGGTTTATTACATTGTGAGAAATGGGTTGTTTTTATTTTTTCGATCAAGCTATCTCAATAAAAAGTACAAGATTGAAGTGATAAGAAGAATGAAAATTTTAAAAAATAATTATTTATATCATCCTAATTTATCTAAAGTTTACATTTATACTTTAGTCGGAATTATTGATTTTTTAAGAAATAAAATGGGCAAAAAGGCTTAGCCTTTATCTAGAATAGTGAGCATTTTATTGATAAAAACTCCCTTCAACTTAAAAATTCTCAATGTTTTATTTAAAATTATTATAAGTCTAACTATAATTTTTTCTAAAAAACTTTTCTTTATTTTTTCATTAAATGAATAATGGCCTGTCATTTTTGATGTAGGTTTTGTAATTATCCCTTTTTCAATTACAACAATACTATCATAATAATGTATCGATTTTGCGCTCTTTGTAAAACTATCTACTTGTAGTGAATTTTCTTCTGAGTGGAAGGCGTTTAATTTATCAATTAATTTTTTTGTGAATTGAATGAATGTACCCATTCTGTTTGAACCCCCACCATATGATAGCCAGTAGGAGGTATGAACATCTTCGCATAAATAAACTCCATCATTCTTTATTTTATCAAATAAGATTTTAAATGTTTTTATTTGTTGTTTTTGCGTATGTCCGCCATCATCTATTAATATATCTATAGGGCCCGTTATGTCATATATTGATTCTAAGAAAGTTTCATCTTCTTGAGATCCGATTATAATATTAGTATTTTGTTCTTCTAGTAATTTACATCTTGGGTCTATATCTATTCCCCATATTTTAGCTTTTGGGCCAAAGTATGATCTCCACATTTGAAGACTACCACCTTGGAAAACACCTACTTCTACAATAGTAATTTCTTGTCCTTTATATTTACTAAAATGCCTGTCGTAAACATCGAAATAATGTTGATATTTATTAATCAACCTTTTGTCATTTTTTTCGAAATATTGTTCTAATTCATTCATAATGATTTATTTTTTAATATAATATTCTTGCCTCTACCTTATTAAGATATTCCTGTGACAACTTACTTACTTTATTCCTTTTCTCCTTAAAAGGTATAGTTACAATGGCTAGCCAGCCATTGATAAATCCGATTAAGTCAAATTTAGAGTTTAATAGGAAAAACATCGACCACATAATGGCTGTTGTAAAATAACAGGGCATCGGTAAGTATCTCCAAGCCACTTTTGTTTTATTCACCCACATGCCTCTTAGTTTATCAGACTTTGTCTGACGTCCTTCTGGTGACTCTTTATGCAACAAAACAATATCGGCTATGTATTTTATAGTATAGCCAGCATCAAGAATTCTATAACTTAAATCGTATTCTTCCATGCCATAAAAAAAATCGGTAGGGAAGGGGCCTGCTATATCAAATGCTTCTTTTACTATTATATTTCCACAACCAGCAAAATAGTAAGTCTCAAAAGACTGCAAATGTTTTCTTTTTTCAAATGATTTATGCGGAAAGGCATTCAGTTGAAATTGACTATTCTGAAAGTACAATATTTTCATAGCCAAAATGCCTGCATGTGGGTTTTCAATTACAGCTTCATTAATGCGTTTTAGTGCATCTGTATCTTGAAATTCAGCATCATCGTCAATTAAAACTAAAATGGGTGCCTTGGATTGCTCAATGGCAAAATTACGCCCTCTAGATACCCCTAGATTTTCTTTAGATTCTATTAATTTAAAAGGGGTACTAGGATTTTCCTGTATAAATGATTTTACTGCATCATAGGATTCGGTTGAATTATTATTAACAATAATTACTTCTTCTAATAATTCTTTCTTTGAACTCAATTTCTCAATATTCATTGCTAAAGCCAGCATATCTGCTGGTCTATTATACGTAATAATAATAATAGCAATTTTATTCATTAGTGCTTAAATACTTTTTTGTTTGTTTCTGTAAGCCATTACTATCATAGCTACTATACCTAACCATAATAGGATAGAAGCAAAAGTGCTTGCTATAATAGAATTTTTAATAGTAGTTGGTTTAAATTCAAAACGAATAGCATGATTCCCTGCTGGAACCACAAGCCCTCTTAATACATAGTTTGTTTTAACAATTGGGGTTTCTACATTGTCGATATAAGCCTTCCAACCTAAGTTGTAATAAATTTCACTAAAAACTGCAAATTGTTTTTTAGTGGAGCTACTTGTATAGTTTATTTCATCATTTTTATTATTCACAAGTGCAATGTTTGCATTCTCATCAGATTCTAAATTATTCAAAGACTCAATTTTGTCCTTTTGCTCTATAATGGCAGTGTCTTTAGGATTAAAATTATCTAATCGTTGCATTACTTCTGCAGGGCCTTTTTCAAATTGAATACCTTTTACAAACCAAACATTGCCCAAGGCGTCTTTATTGGGGATGGTATCATTTTCTAAATTTCCAGAGATCACATATTTGGTATTTAGCATATTCATGGTTGGCATACAGTTCGGGAACTTATACCATTGATTTTCTATAAGGTCTTGATAAATACTCAATTTGGCAGCATGATATCCTCCAACTGTTTTATGATTATAGGCAACTATAGCACCTCCATTAAATGCATTGTTAATACCACCTCTCATATCTAATACCCTGTATTGTGTCGTATCTTTTTTCAAGGCTATGTCAATGGGGCTTAATGCAAACGCATTTTCATTTTCAGTGGCCTCAATAAAGCTATCAGATTTTAAATATTTCAAATTCACTTGGAATAAATCAATCATAGATAAAACGCCAAAGCCGATTAATAAAATGGTTTGATTGATTACTTTTTTGATAGCTAAAAACACCAGTGCAAAAATTAAGAGCAGATAAATAAAGAATTTTACCACATCGCCTTCAATCATGCCTTTTCTATCAGTAGCAATAGCATTCACTAAATCACGCGCAGGTGTTTCAAAAACCGCTCTTTGATTTGCATCTGGAATTTTTGCAATTTGTTCAATTAAATTTCTTTCGCCATCGCTTTTAAAATCACTGGTAAAATAGATTGACAAAACACTCAAAAGAATAATTCCTACTAGTATAAAACTTAATTTATATTTTTTTGTAATATTTTTTAAGCTAGTTTCAGTAGTAATTTCAGCCATACCATATAGGGCCATAATACCTAACAGTAGAGTTGGGATAACCATAATCATGCTAGGTGCTCTGAACTTATTATAAAATGGTATATTATTTAATATAAATACATTGAAGGATTCTAAATAACTTCCAGCACTTAATAAAAATGAAAGAATAATCGTTGCTGCTATCCACCACTTATGTTTATTTTCTTTTACAGAAAATCCTAGTAGTGCAAAAAAGCAAATGATAACACCCACATAAGGAGGCCCTGCTGTGAACCCGATGCCGCCCCAGTAAAAAGAAAGAAAGGATTGTAATTGTTGAGCCACCTGAGGCTGCATTTGTTGCAAGGTTTCTATTGCTTTTGAGTTTGCAGGATCAACTGCATTAGGGTCGCTTCCGCCACCATAAATATTGGGGAACATTAATACTAGAGGTTCCGATTTATACATGCTATAACTTAAAGCATAGTCTTTATTTAAACCTGTTGAAGTTGTTTTAGAGTCTTTGGTAATTAATTTACTTCCACCTCTGATAGACTCTTTGCCATACTCATAAGTGCTCAATAATAAAGGAGCATTAACTGCTAATCCAATGATGCCTGCAGTAAGACCAATACCTAAGGTTTTTAAAATATGGGTATACTCTTTATTTTTAATCCAAATAATTAGAAAGTAAACAGACATGAATATTGCAATAAGCACTCCATAATAGTCTATTTGAATATGGTTTCCTTGAATAAGCAATACTGTTGCAACTGAAGTTAATATGCCTCCAAGCAGATATTTCTTTTGGTACAAAACGAGCAATGATGCAATGAATAAAGGCAAATATGCTATCGAATGCATTTTAGTAATATGTCCAACGGATACAATAATAGGGTTATAGGTTGCATAACTATAACCTAAAGCACCAATGATACTAATGATGGTATTAAAGCCAAGTACTTGAGCTAAAAAGTAAAAACATATACTGGCTAAGAAAAATAAACTAATGGGTTCTGCTAATCCTAAAGTTAATAGTTGATTAATCCAGCCAACTGAATATTCGAAACCGCCCACCCCTGTAGTTTGATAAGCCGGCATGCCTCCAAACATACTATTGCTCCATAATGGGGTATACCCATATTTTTCTTTATATGAAAATGCGTCCTGCGCCATTCCTTTCCACTGGGTAATATCTGATTGCTGTAAAACCTTGCCTTCCAAAGCAGGCTTACAATAAATAATGGCTACAATGGCGAAAATGGCTACTGCGATAATATGGGGTAGGGCCGACTTGAAAATAGACTTCAACATATTCATATATTTATACCAACAAACCTACGACTAAAAAGGCTTTTTAAGTAATTTTAGTACCTTGTAAATATTAACAAATAGAATGAAAAACAAGACCTCTTTTGCCTTTATCTCTAAGCTTGCCATTATATGCAATGCCTTCTATTTATTTACAACCGCCTTTCTGTTTTTATCATGGTTAAAAATACCTAAAGAGGTAGCTAATTTTATGGCTGTTTTAGGACTTGAAATGGCCCCTTTTGTGAACTTAGTATTTGTTATTTGGTTTATAATTAATCTTCTCAGAAAAAAACAGATTGATTTACCTAAATGGCAAACAATTATTAACTTTCTGATGTTATTGTTACAAATTACCTTACTCATTATTTAATTTGAATTATGATTCATTCCATTTTAAAAGACAAGCCCACTAAATTATTCCTAGGTATCACTGCTTTTTTTGTGGCCAATGCCTTAATTGCAGAATGTATTGGAGGTAAAATATTTTCTTTAGAAAAAGTATTTGGGCTTGCGCCTTCCAATTTTACTTTGTTTGGAGTGCCTAATCTTTCTTTTAATTTAACCTGTGGTGTTTTGTTATGGCCACTTGAATTTGTTATAACAGATATTGTCAATGAATACTTTGGGCCAAAAGCAGTGCGTAGAATTAGTTATACTGCCGTAGCTTTAATTAGTTATGCTTTTTTAATGTTTTATTTAGCCATGCGCGTTGCACCTGCTCAATTTTGGGTAGAATCTAGAACAGCGGACGGCATACCTAATATGCAGTTGGCATTTGAATCTATTTTTGGACAAGGTATGTGGATTATACTTGGAAGTTTGGTTGCTTTTTTAGTAAGCCAATTAATTGATGTGTATGTATTCCATAAAATCAAAAAAATGACTGGAGAGAAAATGATATGGTTACGCGCCACTGGTTCTACAGTAGTTTCTCAATTGGTTGATAGCTTTGTAGTTTTATTTATTGCTTTTAAAATAGGGAATGGCTGGAGCTGGTCAACCGTGTTGGCAGTTGGTGTAGTAAATTACATATACAAGTTTACCATGGCCATTATACTAACGCCTTTAATTGCTTTTATTCAAGGAAGAATTGAAAATTATCTGGGGCATGATTTAGCCAAGAAAATGAAATTGCAAGCGATGGGCTTGGAGAATGAGGCCTAGAAGCTTTGCTTTAATATTTGAATAGCTACTTTATCAATAGGTAGGCTCATGCTGTCTTCATTTAAGTTTTCAAAATTGACCCAACGGAAGGATTCAAATGTTCCTTTAGTGTCTGCAATTTGTGCTGGGCTGAAGTCAAAATTTTTCTCACTGGTTTTAATCTTTGCAGTATCTGTGCTATGCACTATGTAATAAATAGAAATGATTTGGTCTTTTTTATTGAAGGCCGATATTTGAAAAAAATCGGTGGTGTATAAATGATCACCTACAGTTACTGTAATACCCGTTTCTTCCATAAATTCTCTAGCCAAACCATCGCGTGTACCTTCGCCAAATTCAAGCCCGCCTCCAGGTAGTTTGGTAAAAAACTCTCCTTTAATATATTCGTCGCTCACTAGTAATCTATTTTGAGGATCTAATAATAAGCCATAAACACGAACATTAAATAACGCCATAAAAAACTATTAAAGTTTGAATTAAATTTTCAGTAATTTATTTTTCAGTAAATATTTCGATTATTTTTTTAAATATCTAATGACCCATTAAAAACAAAGGTGCCCGGACCCATTAAATAAATATTGTCAAATATATTATCACCTCTATTGTTAAAACTTACCGCTAATTTTCCGCCCAGGGTTTCAATATGTATTTTTTGCTCGCCTAATTTTTCAATACCTGCAATTAGGGCAGAAGCAGTAACGCCGGTGCCACAACTAAATGTTTCATTCTCTACGCCACGCTCATAGGTTCTAACAAAAAGTTGTCCTTCCTCTTGTTGAACAAAATTTACATTTATACCTTCTGCTTTAAACCTTTCATTGTAGCGAATCATTTGTCCTAGTCCAACAATATCCACACTATTAACATTATCCACAAATTCAATATAATGAGGAGAGCCCGTGTTTAATACATAAAAAGTGACGTCACCTTCAATATTTTTCTCTACTGATTTTACATCTATCATTTTTAAATGCACCCAACCCTGCGCATCTATCTTTGACTCATGTGGGCCATCTACTGCAATAAACGAATAAGTATCTTTTTTAATACCCTGGTCAAATGCATACTGGGTTAAACAGCGCCCACCATTGCCACACATAGAACCTTCCTTACCATTGGCATTATAATAATTCATAGAAAAATCATAACCAGCTACAGTACCAAGTAACATCAAGCCATCGGCGCCAATGCCTTTTCTTCTATCACAAATAAATTCAATTTGGGCTTCGCTTAATTTGATATTGCCTGAACGGTTGTCTATAATTACAAAATCGTTCTGTGTGCCTTGGTATTTTGAAAAGGGAATGTTCATTTTATTATTTTTTAAATGCCTGCAATAATGCCTAATGATTTTTCTATCATATGATCGACGGCCTTGCCCATATCCTTGCTGTACTCTTTCTTTACTCTATTAGCAATAATTACATTAATACTTAAGCATTGATGTCCTAGTAAATTACATAAACCATAAATAGCGCTAGTTTCCATTTCAAAAT
>CALDSE010000035.1 GCA_937911175.1 uncultured Sediminibacterium sp. | reverse complement strand
ATAGAAGATTCCTACTTACACTAAGAAAGATGTAAATTAATCCTGTAATGGTAAATAGAAAGACTATTGTTCCTGTAGTTCTTACATCGCTAGATTTGAAAAAAACATTGAATTTATACAAGTTATAAGTAAAGTAATTATCCACTCCAGTAAGAAAGAGAAGTCCAGGGAAATCAGCGAATGTGTAGTTGATGACAGTATGCATAGCAGAAGTAAATAAATTAATTGAACGTACCAATGCAGATTCACTTCCGAAAAGTAATATTTCTAATATTTCATTGTCACTAAAAAAAATTTCATTTTGTTTAGCTTTACTTCCAAATTGCGTAAAAAAAGTGCTCGCAAAAGAAGTTGTTAGTCCTTTTATGTGTAGCCAAAGTAAATTTGGGAAGATGAAAATTAAGAAAAAAACTAATGTGTAAAACGATGAATCTATATATGTTTTAACTTTTCTCGTATTTAAAAGAAGTAAACCCACTATAAATAATACAAAAACACCGTGGTATCTTATGCTGATAGAAAATACTGTAAATAGAAGTGCAAAGATTAAGTCCTTTTTAGTACCTGATTTCAAATAAATTAAAGTTGTGAAAAAAGCATTGATTAAAAAATAAGCAAAAAATATATTTAGAATACGGCTTTACAAAATGGCCAATACTTAGTCGCCTTAGAAAATTTAAAAAGCTATTTATAGCTTGACAATTACAAGACTATATTTTATCTAAAAAACCATTTAGGTATACTTTAAAATAACTGTTTTTAAGTATAAATAAATGGTAAATACAAAACCATATTAGCGATATAATTGAAATAGAGGTTAATACAATTATACTGTCTGCAATAATAGATTTAAATATAATTACAAATACTATATATGGCAATGCGCCCACTAATTGTTTTAAAAACATATTAGTAAGCCCCCCTACTTTGAAATACTTTTTTGTAAAATAGATAAAGGAAACCGATACCGATAATTCAGTTACTAATATAGTAATGGCTTCTCCCACTTCCATTAATGAAGGCACTAATAGTATAGAAAGCACTACACTTACCGACATGCCAATAATGGCAGAATACAGTATCTGCCTGTCTTTGGCTAGGGCACTTAATACCTGAAAGCCAAATATAGAAGAAAGGCTTACTATTAAAATTAAAGGGGCTGTTATTTGAAGTGGCAGTATGGACCTATCAAAGTTTTGGCTAAATAGTACATGTACTATTTCCTTGGCACAAGAAATAAATATAACAATAGCAGGAATTGATAAGCTTACTAGCACAAAGAAGACTTGCCTAATAAGCTCTCTAAATTTTTCAATTTGCTGGCTATGGTATAAATTAATTAAACTTGGAAATATAGCTACTGTTACAGCACCAAATACTGCTATAATTAATTTATTTAATTTAAGTGCGGTAGAATAATATCCTACACTTTCATTATTGGCTAAAAAACCTAATAAAATAGTATCTAATGAGAAGTAAATACTAATTGAAAATATAGTTAAGAAAATATATAATAGTGGCTTGATATGTTTTCTAAGGTCTAGATTAGAAAAGGTTTCTTTATTAAGTGAAATATGTTTACTTAAATTATTAAAATTAATAATGGCTAATAATACACTTAAGCCAAACTGCATTCTCATATAGTTCACATAGTCAAATTGTGATTTAATGAGTACAAATACAAAAATGATAAAAAAGAAACGAATAACAAATTGTCTAATGGCAATAAACTTAAATTGGTTCATGCCATTAAAAAACCATTCTAAATAAAATACTTGAAAAAAGAAATAGGCAATGGTCCAATAAAAAAGTATTTTTTCATTATTGAGTTGTGGTATAAAAAATACAGCCCCTAAAAAAAGAAAGGATAGCCCTAGTGTACAAATTAAATTAATGGTGAAAATTTCAGCAAATATTTTAGTGCGAGCTTTAAGTTCGTTTTGCACTTTAGCAATTTCTCTAATACCATAAATAGGAATACCTAGTGCTGCTAACATTACAAAATACTTAGCTATACTTTCAGCAAAATTTAAAACCCCAACATGCTCTGGTCCTAAAGTTCTTGCCAAATAAGGAAAAGTAATCAAAGGGAAAAATACCTGTGATATAGCAAGCAGCACATTATAAAAAACACTATTCTTTACAGACATGAATTAAAAGTACAAAAAAATAGGTAAATGGGCTATGAAAAATAAGCCTGTATGCTGTTCTTTATATTTAAGAAAAATATAAAGACAGACTTCTTAGAGCGCTTCCAAAATTTATCATTTCTTATATAGCTGCCCTCGTCCCAAGTAGTAATAATTTCCTTGGTTATAGTGCCTAGTCTTATTTTACTAGGATCAACAAACTGCTTGAATATGTCAAAAGGAGTAGAAATTTTTGCGCTTTGTTTTAATAAATACTGGGCAGTAGGTTTATTTAAAGAATAGCCATAAGTACAGTAAATGGTATGAAGTAAGGGCTCCCCAATAGTATACTTACCCTCAATTAGCTGGCCTTTGGACCTTTTTACCTTGGCATTTCCCTCCCAGGCACCCCAAAAAAAGAAGTCATACTGCTTAGATATAGGTTCAAAATAGGTTTTCAATAGACTAAAATCGAGGATTTTGCTATCCGATTCTAGGACCAAAAAATGCTCCTCATTATTGGTGGCCGCTTTTACAATTTGCCTTAAAATTCTTCGATGGCCTAATAAACAGGCTACCTCGGTTGCCATTAAGGCCTGGCCTGTTCGCTCTTTTGATTTTTCTATAATGGCCTTTAAAAATGGAATATGGGTATTACTCGGATAAATTGACTCTGAAATAGTAAACTGCTTGAACTGTTGGCGCATAGCTTCTACCCTAGCTGTTCTATCCTTTTCTAAAGGAGAATACAAAATATAAGTATTGATTGCTGCTACCATAATGCTTACAAAAAACTAAAATTATAATGATCAAAGGTACCAAACCTATTATTTATTTGAGCATAGGGTGTCATAAACAATTGAGGATAGCCATTAGGATATAATATATAATGTGGCTTTTTTAATAAATAGGCAAGATGAATGGGTAGGCTATCGGCTCCTAGAATTAATTCAGCATCTATTATTAATTGAATAAGCGTTTTAAAATTAGCGTATACTACTTTATTATTTTTTGCTGATGCGCCCTTCCCATTAATAGTTGTTGCGATATCAGGTACTTGCTTAAAATAGGCAATTTCTAAAGTATAGCCTTTGCTTGCTATTTCATTTTCTAACTTATTAATTAATAAGCTAGGTATATTTTTTTTAGCTTGTCTTGTATCAGGAAATAATAAAACCTTTTTAGAATTTAGTTTATTATTTTCTGCTACTTGTCCTTCTTCTTTTTGTAGTTCTTTATTTTCAAAAAACTTTGCATAAGAAATATATACTGGCTCGGTGCTTATTATAGAATTAAAATAAAAGCCAGTAATGGCATTGAACAAACCTATTCTTTTATCTTGTTCGATATAGTCGGTTCCTTCAGTGTTGGGGTTTTGCTTAACAAAATTTTTAATTTGTTTTAATTCATTCAGCATATTTAAACTTAGTAAATGCTTATTGGTAAATAAACTTAATTGGGTATTGGTTATACCAAAATTTATAAATTCAATTTGTAAACTACTTACATTAATAACTAAAGCAAGTTCTTGATACAGTGGCTGCAAGTGTTTGGAAGCAATTAAACTATACTTATTTTTTTGGGGGCTTTCTAATAGGGCTTGCAATAAAATTACAAAGTC
>CALDSE010000034.1 GCA_937911175.1 uncultured Sediminibacterium sp. | reverse complement strand
ACTGTAAGTGGTGTGTTAATGGGTATATTCCAAAACAATGCAGGTGGTGCTTGGGATAACGCTAAAAAATCTTTTGAAAAAGGTGTTGAAATAAATGGCGAGATGTTCTATAAAAAATCTGAACCACATAAGGCTTCTGTAACAGGAGACACAGTGGGTGATCCTTTTAAAGATACTTCTGGTCCTTCAATGAATATTTTAATTAAATTAATGTCAATTGTATCATTGGTTATTGCACCTTCTTTAGCGCAATTGCATCCAACGAAAGCAATGGAGGTTAAATCACAAACTGTTGAGATTTCAGTTATCAATAGCGATACAGCAGCGGATGCAAAAATCATTAATGATACCGCAACAACTGTAACTATCTCTGCAAATACTAAAACATTATTACAAGCTCTACAAGAAGAAGGTATTGCTCCAATTGACAATGTTAAGATTCAAATTATCGATGGTAAGATTACGGTGAATGGCAAGGCCTTAACCGAAGAGCAGAATGCTAAATTCTCTTCTTATCTTAAGCCTAAAAATAAAAATTAAGGCTAATAGGATTAACTTAAAAGTCTCCTAATTTATAGCCATAAGGCCTAAGTTTTAAAAAAATTAACAAAATCCCTCCGATAATTTCGGGGGGATTTTTTTGTTAGTTCCTATAATTTCGTAGATTGCTTACGAATACAATCGTATAATATATGAATAAGACTAGTAGGCCTACAGAAAGTGAATTAGATATTCTTAGTATTTTATGGGAAAAAGAAAATGCGACTGTTAGAGAAGTGCATGAAGTGGTACAAAAAACCAAGGATGTAGGTTATACCACTACCCTTAAGCTTATGCAAATTATGAATGAGAAGGGACTTGTTACAAGAAATGTAAGTTCTAAAACACATATCTATACCCCTACTTTAAAAAGAGAAAAAGCACAGGAACAATTTGTAGGTAAAATAATTCAAACTTTATTTAGTGGAAGTACTTCTCAGTTGGTCATGCAAGCCTTAGGTAAACATAAACCCTCTGATAGTGATTTAGCTGAAATTAAATCCATGATTCAAAAACTAGAACGCAAATAAGCATTTATGTATTTCTTAACCAATATACCATTAGCTATTATAAATAATATAGGTTTCTTAGCTATATTATTTTTGGTATACCAGGTATTGAAAAGTTTACAGGAAAAAGAAATACTTCCCATTAAAGCGGCGCATTTATTTAGTATGGCAAGTATTTTTCAAGGCTTAGGCTTGGTTCAATTTATAGCTTTACTATTCTATCCTAAGCTAGGTTCAGCAATTATAGCTACTGGTCTAGATTTCTTTACTGCCGGTATAAATTCTTTATTCATGCAGGCCCCTATTGGATGGCTTACATTTATAGGATTTGTTTATTGTATAGTATTAGTCGGTTTAATTATTAAAACGGGATTTCAATTCTATCAATTAACTGCTTTAGTAAGAACCTCCAATTTTTCTGAATCAGATAAGTATACTTCTTTTATAAATAACCTACCTAATTATACTTCAGGCAGAAAAGTAAAATTAGGCATTTCATCTAGTATTGAAACCCCTATTAGCCTTGGCTGGATAGAACCTATTATACTTCTACCTATTGCCTTAGTCAATCAATTAAGCATAAAAGAAATAGAGAGTATTATTTTACATGAATGGGCGCATATACTTAGAAACGATTACTTTTTTAATCTAATGACTAGCTTTGTTCAGATGGTTTTATTCTTTAACCCTTTTGCTTATTTATTCAATAAAGAAATTAGCCTTCAAAGAGAAATTGCCTGTGATAGTTTTGTATTAACTACTTCGGTGGAAAAATTAGATTACTTGAATACGCTTTTTAAAATGGCAACTGGCATAAGAGCAAAGGACGCGGCTATTCAAAATACAAGCAAATGGACTATGGGCTTTTTAAATATCCCCAATGAACTTTTATACAGGGTTAAATTTTTGACAAATACCAAAAGGTTTAATTTTATTCAGTCAACTAAAATAATGCTTACTGCTCTACTAGCTAGTTTGTTATTTTTTATCCCTTTAGATAAAAATCAAAATAAGTTTGTAGCTAAAGTGCAACCAAGGGTTTTATTTGCTTCAACTCTTGTTTCTAGCAAGATAGAAATTAAAAAAACAACACCATTAAAATCGACAGATTCATATACTTCTATTCGTAAACATAGTCGCCTCCTTCCAAAACAAAGTGATGAAAATACAGCGGTGGTGAATACTTCCTATGATGAGATGGTACAAAAAACAATTAGTTGGATAAAAACGCGTGAAGTAGAGAATCAATTTGCTAATTATCAAGAAAATACGGAAGCTGTTGAATTTGAAGTGGCGGAGAAATTATTAATGCGTGCCATTTTTACCAACTACCAATTAAAAAGAGAATTGTTAAATGATCGTTTAAATAAGGCGACCAATGAAAAAGAAGCCATGGATTATGTAGTGAATAGTAAAGAATGGGAACAAATGCAACAATATGAAAAGTGGACTGCTGAATTTTTGAAAAAACATCCCCTACCTTTAGATACGACCACTTCTTTTTCTACTTTAAAGACTCGCTTAATTGTTTACTAATTTCTTTTCCTCCTTCGCAAAATAGCCAGTCTAGTATACTTAGGTTAGAAATAAAGCCCTTACTTGATTCAAATACCTGCATATAGGGATGCTGAATAGCAAACTGGTCATAATTATTGGGTTGCCATGGGAGCATTGTTTTATGCATACTATTTACTTCTTGATTACTATTTTCTTTCCATTCTATCAATTCCCATTTACCCTTAATAGATTTTTGTATAAATTGATGACAGTCCTCTAAAAAATCAACTAAGTATTCTTTTTTGGTTGTGTAAAGCTTTTCAATATCGGCTTCATAGTATTCAAAATACGGGGCTCTTTTATAACAAGTTTTAATGGCTTTAAAATGCTGTGCTTGCCAAGGTGCATCATAGGCAATGAGAATATCCTTAATGGACGTTTTCTGGTCTCTTCCTCCTTGTATGGGAATAGTTAAATTTAATGGTCCTTGTGCACTTAGAATGACCATTCTATTTTTAAAACTCATTTTAGTAAAAGCAGCTTCTTTGTCAAAACATAGCTGCTTTTGTTTATAGATTAATTCTATAAAGCAAATGGGCCCAAAATATTGATAATCGGTTATTAGCATGTCTTAACAAAAACTTATGTAAATATATTTTTACATTCTCCAATTAACTAATAATTTTTAATAATTTTAGACAAATCTTTTATGAAGCCTACTGCCTACCTTTTATTAGCTATTATTTTATTTTTTTCAGCCTGTGCAGAGCCTAGTCCACTTGTTTTCAAAGGGGTGCAATCTATTAAAATAGAGAAAGCAAGTTTTGGTAAGAATATTTTTAAAGCAGACTTTGCTTATCAAAATCCCAATCGCTTTGGACTAGTGCTCAATAAATTAGATTGTAATGTATTTATCAATGATCAGTTATTTACCCAATATAAATTAGATACCAACTTTACCATTCCAGCCAATGCAGCATTTGTATTACCTGCTACCATGGAAATAGAACTAAGTTCTTTATTAAAAAATAGCGTTGATATTTTATTAAACAAGCCTATGAAAATTGGTATTAAAGGAAATGCCTCCATTTCAAAGGGTATGTTCACTAAAACTATTCCTATTAATTTTGAGACGAATCAGAAATTAAATTTAAGAGAGGCTATTATGAAATAGCTTGCTATAAATTGTATACTTGGTTTAACTATTCTATATTCCAATATTAAATATTCCAAGTACTTGGACTTTCTCTCCACTGCATTAATGTTTCTTGGGTTTTGCTATCCACATCCCCTTTCTCCACAGCTAAGTCAATTAAGCTTGCATAATTGGTTAAAGAATAATAAGGCACACCAGCGGTTTTAAAGGCTTCGTCCGCAAGGGCAAAACCATAATTAAAAATAGACACCATACCCACTACTTCCAATCCTGCATTTCTTAAAACATCTACTACTTGCAAACTGCTTTTTCCTGTAGAGATTAAATCTTCAATGACTAAAATTTTATTCGTTGTGGCATAAGCACCCTCTATTTGATTGCCTAGTCCGTGTTCTTTGGGTTTCGGTCTAACGTATATATAAGGCAGTTTCAATTGATCCGCTGCCATCGCACCCCAAGGAATACCAGCTGTAGCAACGCCTGCTAACATATCAGCGCCTTCAAATTTTTCAAAAATGACATTGCACATTTCACTTTTAATAAAATCTCTTACATAAGGAAAAGATAAAACCTTTCTATTATCACAATAAATTGGACTTTTCCAGCCACTGGCCCATGTAAATGGATTATTTGGGCTTAATTTTACAGCACCTACTTGAAGTAGTTTTTCGGCAACGGCTTTCTGATTTGTCATAGGAATAATTTCTACTCGCAAATGTAAAGTCAAATTGCTAGATTCACTTCAGTACTTACTAAATACTATACACATTTTTATGCCCAAACAAATAATAGCAGCTGGTGGCCTGGTAACAAATGCCCAAGGAGAAATTTTATGGATATTTAGAAGGGGTTTTTGGGATTTACCCAAGGGAAAATTAGATGAGGGGGAAACTATACAATCTTGTGCCATTAGAGAAGTAGAGGAAGAGACCGGCATTCATAACATCAAATTACATGAGTTATTAAAATTTACGAATCATCTTTATTTTGATAAATATTTACAAGAGGAAGTAGTGAAACGTACTTATTGGTTTCATATGACTATTGCAGATATGCAAAAAGGAAATCCTCAAACAACAGAAGACATAGAAAAAATTGAGTGGCATTCTTTAGCTACCGCAAGACATTGTTTAGAACAAACTTATCCAACTATATTAGAAGTAATAGAAGCGTACCGATTAAAAATTAATACTTAGAAAACTCAGTTCATTGATCAAACTAAAATATAAATAGAAGATTTAAGTTAATTTTAAAATCTTTTAATCTTATTTATTCAAGCTTTTGATAACGGCTTCTGGTAAGAATGGAGAAGCATCTCCCCCGTTTCTAATAATATCTCTTACAATGGTAGATGCTACAGAAGTATATTTAGGCTCTCCTGTTAAAAAGATAGTTTCAATGTGTCTATCCATGGTGCGATTGGCATCAGCAATTGTTTTTTCATATTCAAAATCGCTTACATAGCGAATGCCTCTTAAAATAAATTTAGCACCAATAGATTGACAAAACTTTACAGTGAGTCCATCATAAATAGCTACTTCCACCTTTGGTTGGTCTTTATAAATTTCTTCAAACCACTGTTTTCTTTGATCTGCTGTAAACATAGGATCCTTGGAAGCATTGATACCAATACCTACCACCACTTTATCAAATAAGGGTAATGATCTATTAATAATATCAATATGACCTAAAGTAACGGGATCAAATGTTCCAGGAAATAAGCAGATTCTTTGCATGGCTTAAAAGTAAGAAAATAGTTAGGAAAAAAGAGATTAAGAGGGATTAACTAATTAAGAAGGGTTGGTTCTCCCTGTTAAAAGGTATAAACAAGCCATTCTAACAGCTACCCCATTTTCTACCTGGTCTAAAATGATCGAGTGTGGGCTGTCTGCCACATTACTATCTATTTCGACACCTCTATTGATAGGGCCAGGGTGCATAATCACTATTTCCTTATTGAGTTTGTCTAGTCTATTTTTAGTGATACCATAAGCTAGGTTATATTCTCTTAAAGAAGAGAATAAAGGCTGATTTTGCCTCTCTAATTGAATTCTAAGCACATTGGCTACATCGCACCAAGCCAAGGCTTTGTCGATATTGTATTCCACTTGCACATCCATGGCTTTTTGTAAATAGGTTGGGATTAAAGTCGGTGGCCCAGAGACCATTACTTCTGCTCCCATTTTCTTGAGTAAATAAATATTACTTAAAGCCACCCTGCTATGCATGATATCTCCGATAATAGCCACTTTTAAGCCTGCTAATTTGCCGGTTTTTTCTTGCATGGAAAAGGCGTCTAATAAAGCCTGAGTAGGATGTTCGTTAATGCCGTCTCCTGCATTTATAATAGCTGCATCGATATGTTTAGCTAAATAATGGGGTGCTCCAGAAGCGCTATGGCGCATGACCACCATATCGACCTTCATGCTAAGTATGTTATTGACTGTATCAAGTAATGTTTCACCTTTTGCTGCAGAAGAATTGGAAACAGTGAAATTCACTACATCCGCAGACAAGCGTTTTTCAGCGAGTTCAAAGGAAATTCTAGTTCTGGTTGAATTCTCATAAAAAAGGTTCACAATCGTAACGTCTCTTAAAGTGGGAACTTTTTTAACGGGTCTTTGTAAAACTTCTTTGAATTGAGTAGCGGTAGATAAAATAAGTTGGATATCCTCGGTTTGGAGGTCCTTGATACCAAGAAGATGTTTGGTAGTTAGTGCCATTAAAAAACGAAATTAAAGTAAATTTTCTAATCAACCAATAAAATAACGTCGTCCACCCCATCATTCTCCTTCCACCTTACTTTAACCTTATAAGGAGAGATATCTACCATTTCCTTACCCGTAAAGTCGGGTTGTATAGGCAATTCCCTACTGGGCTTGCGGTCTACGAGTACACATAAACTTACTTTAGAGGGTCTTCCAAAAGAAAGTAAGGCATCTAGGGCTGCTCTAATGGTTCTGCCTGTAAAAAGTACATCGTCTATTAAAATCACCGTTTTGCCTTCAATACTAAAGGGTAAATCAGTGGCCTTTGCCAAATGTAAATCTGTTCTAACATCGTCTCTGTAAAATGTAATATCTAGCTTACCATATTTAACTTGGTCTGCTGGTATTTCATTGTGCAAGGCAGCGACAATACGGTCGCTTAAAAATACGCCTCTAGGTTGTAGACCCACAATGACCGCATTGGTTAAACCAGGATAAGTTTCTAAAATCTGATTGGCCAGTCTTTTTACGATGCTGGGAAGCTGTTGCTCACTAATAAGCGTCATGCTATAAAATTTTAATAAAATTACATCCTTTTTATGAATTTTAAAGGGAGGAAACCATTCCCTTTGTATTTTGCACTCATGGTGGGCATTCAACAACTTAAATTAGTCCAGTTTAGGAATTACATTCAAAAGCAATTTGAATTCACGCACCGTATTGTGGGTATCGTGGGCAGTAATGGCACTGGTAAGACCAATGTCTTAGACGCCCTTTATTATTTATCCTTTACCAAAAGTTACTTTAACAGGCCCGATGCCCAAAATGTACACCATGCTTATGAGGGTTTGCGTATTGAAGGACTTTATACTATTAATAAAACTGAAGTACCTATAACTTGTATTATTAGAGAAACTCTAAAAAAGGAATTTTATTTTGATGAAATTATTTATACAAAGCTATCTCAACATTTAGGTAAAATTCCTTGCGTAATGATTGCCCCCGACGATGTTCAAATAATTACGGGCAGTAGTGATGAGCGCAGAAAATTAATGGATAGTTTATTATGTCAAATTTATCCCGACTATTTAAAATATTTAATTCAGTACAATAAAGTATTGCAGCAAAGAAATAGTTTATTAAAGCAAGCTGCAGAAATGGGAAGTATTGACCCAATTTTACTTGAAACATTGAATAGACAATTAATTGAAAATGGAATACCCATTTATACTTATAGAAAACAATTATTAGACGACCTGCTGCCTGAGATATTGATTTTATATAATCACTTAGCTAAAAATAATGATAAAATTCATATTGAATATGAATCTAAACTACATACAAATTCATTCAATGATTTATTAGATGAAGCATATACAAAGGATAGTTTATTACAAAGAACCACCGTGGGTATTCATAAAGATGATTTAATTATTACCATTCAAGAACAACCTTTTAAACAAGAAGCTTCACAGGGTCAAAGAAAAAGCTTACTATTTGCCATTCGTTTAGCGGAATGGGAATGTATTAAAAGACATAAAGGCTTCTCTCCTATTTTATTAATGGATGATATTTTTGAGAAATTAGACGAACAAAGAATGATTCAGTTATTAGACTGGGTAAGCCATTCCACAGATGGTCAAGTATTTATAACCGATACCCACAAGGATCGTATGGATAATTTATTAGGAAAATATTTAGCCGATTATCAGTTGATACAATTATAATTAGCCCTAAATTGTGCCCTCTATGGGAACATTTAAATTGGGTGAAGCACTTAAGAACTTTGTACAAGGAAGTAAACTAAAGAATGGCATTCGTTCTGCTGAAATAGAAGAGGTATGGCTAGAACTAATGGGGGTGACTATTGCAAAGTATACCGACAAAATATATATATTCAATCAGAAGTTATTTATTCAAACAAGTGTTGGCCCTTTAAAAAATGAATTAGGTTTCCAGAAAATTCAAATTATAGAAAGGGTAAATGAGAAGATGGGTGAAAACACCATCACAGAAGTTATTATTAAATAAGTTTTAACGTTCCTTTTATTTTAGTAAAATTTAGCTAATTAAAAATTATCCTGAATACTAGTTTCCTAAGTAGTCGATGTAGCTAGTTTTTTGCATGATGGTAGAACCATTCATTACAAATAAGCTAGGCCAAACACGTGCTGCTGTTTTTATCATTGTAATATCCCCTATTAAAATATTTTCTTTGGCTAAAAATTGCCCGGCACCTGCTTTATCGGCAGTAACAATATATACCAGCTTGTATTCTTTATGTAATGAACTTAGTAAATTCTCCCAAGGGACATTGGCTTCTATTTTGCCTGTAAAAACTAATACATAAGGAATTTCAGTGGCAAACAAAGCCTGGGTGGTGTCTTCCCCATTTACATTCGTTATTTCAAAATCGATAATGGCGGGAACCAATCCATTGCCTTTACTCACTACTACTTCTTTTCTATTTTTATAAACATAAGTAGAATCAAAATTATCAGGGAATTGATTGGCGTCAAAAAAATAAGTTTTGCCTGCTTTCTCAAATTCCATTTGTATAGAAACGCTGTCTTTTATAGCGCCTTCAGGTTCTTTCATTTTATCTACAATATTATTACCCACTTTATAAGGCAGACAGTCAATCACAGGTAAATGTTCAAGTACATAGTATTGACCATAGCCTACTAATGATGTAGTTAATAGTAAAACAAAAATACCTAGATACTTATTTGTGTTGGACTTTGCTTTTTTATGATTAATAAGTAAAATAAGAATGGACACTAGCAGCACTATGTCTTTGATAAAGGAGGTCTTAGGTGTTAAAGGAATGCAGTCTCCAAAACAGCCACAGGTTTTAATTTTTCCAGAAAATAATGCATAGCCTGTAAGGAAAGTAAAAAATACAATGAGCCCTAATAGTAACCATAGAGTTTGTTTATAAGGGAATTGTATAAGTAAGGCAATACCTGCTACTATTTCAAGGGTATTCATTACTAAGGCAAAACCTAAAGTATAATCAGCTAGAAATTGTACGCCCCAAACATCAAAAAATTCTTGCATTTTATAGCTAAGGCCTAAAGGGTCATTGGCTTTAATTAAGCCAGAAAAAATAAACAATATACCTACTGACCAGCGTAAAATTTTAAGAAAGTTTTGCATGTCTTATTTTTAATGTTTGCCTTCAGCCATTTGTATTAAGGCAAAGGCTGAATAATTTAAGATATCAACAAAATTAGCATCTATGCCTTCACTAATAAGGGTTTTTCCGTCGTTGGTCAAAATTTGTCTAATGCGCATTAATTTCATTAAAATTAAATCGGCATAACTTTCTTGACTCATATCTCTCCAAGCTTCTCCATAATCATGATTTTTGTCCATCATGGTAGTTTTGGCGAAAAGCACATTTTCATGGTAAAGACTTTGTACTTGATCAACAGGTAGTTCGTCTACCTTCGGGTCGCCCAATTTTAATTGAATTAAACCAATAACGGCATAATTTAGAATGCCTTTGAATTCTGATTGAATATCGTCTTCTACCTTCTGGGTACCCAAATCTTGGATGGTGCGAATACGTAAAGCCTTTATAAAAATTTGGTCTACAACAGAGATAATTCTTAATACTCTCCAGGCAGTGCCATAATCCTTTGTTTTTTTAATAAAAATATCACTGCAAGAGGCAATGGCTTGATCAAATTGTGCGGAAGTTTGACTCATTAAATTTCGTCCGATTACTTTGTTAATTAATATCTTTGAACCACTGCAAGATAATCAAATAAGCTTAAATTAAAACCATGTTTAAAATACCTGCCAAAGATCTAGAATGGCAAATTACGACCCCCCAGGTTATGGGTATTTTAAATCTAACACCAGATTCATTTTATGAAGCTAGCCGTCATTCAAATATTGATAGCGCTATAGCGCAGGCCCATTTATTTATTCAAGAAGGTGCAAGCATTATAGATATTGGTGCACAAAGTACGAGGCCAGGTGCCCATATGGAGGGTGCCGAAATTGAAATTCAAAGACTCATTCCCTACATTGAAGCCATTCACCAAGCCTATCCTAAACAACTTATTTCGGTAGATACTTTTTATGCTTCCGTGGCGGAGGCTGCTTTAAAAGCGGGTGCACATATTATTAATGATATTAGTTGTGGAGGCTTTGATGAAAATATATTAACAGTAGTGGCAAAAAATAATGCAGGTTATATTGGTATGCATTTAACAGGTGGAATGGATAGTATGCACAAGGTGGAACCAAGAGAAGATATTATAGCAACTCTTATTAGTTATTTCGAAGCCAAAAAGAAATTATTATCAAAATATGGTATTGAACATTGGGTAATAGACCCTGGTTTTGGTTTTGGGAAAACAGTAGAAGAGAATTTTACGATCGTTAAAAAAATGAATGAATTAAAAAAAGGGGGGCTTCCTATTTTATTGGGGGCTTCAAGAAAGTCTAGTTTATATAAAACATTAGGTATTGAATCAAAGGATGCTTTAAACGCCACCACCATTGTAAATACAGTGGGCTTATTAAAGGGTGCAGCTATTGTAAGAGTTCATGATGTGAAAGAAGCTGCTGAAATAATTAAATTACTACCCTATCTACAATAAAAAATGCTCCTCTTATTAGGAGAAGCATTTTTGAATTCAATAAATCTTAATAAATAATTTATATAAATTATTTATGCTAGTTTTTATTTTTGCATTGGTGGCGGTGGCGGTGCAACACTGCTTGCTTTTGGAGCAGCCGTTACGTCTTTAATTTCAATATCAAAGGCTAAGTTATCATAAGCTTTAATAACACCATTTGCTTGTGGTCCATAAGCCAACATTGCAGGAATATATAAAACGCCTTTTCCTCCTTTACCAAAATACTTCAATCCAATATCCCAACCTGGAATGACAGCACCTGTACCTACTTTTACTTCGTAAGGTTTAGCAGTTGGATCGTTAGGGTTCATATTTGAATCAAATACATCACCCTTCAAAGTATATCCTTTGTAAAAAACGCTTGCAATTTTTGTAGAGTCAATTCTGTTAGCAGCATCACCTGCTTCTTTAGTAACTACAAATACTCCTTCTGGAGATTGAACAGCCGTAATTTTATTTTTAGCTAAGTAAGCAGCAATAGCGCTAATTTCTCTTGCTTTTTCCTTGTCTTGCTCTTTCTTGTAATCATCATCTACTAATTTAACATCTGTAAATACATCTACGATTTCAGCTTTACCTAAAATAATATCTTTTGTTTTAAATACTTCATTTAATTGTAAAGCTTTCATGTTTACTAAAGTATCAATGCTTAAAGAGAATTCAATCTTGTCTCCTTTTCTACATTTCATAATAACTTCTGTGAAAGTATATTTACCTAAACGAGCTGTATCAATAGGGAAATAAACAGGTATCATGCCATAAGTTGAACTTAAAGTAGTGTCTTTAGATTTTAACTTGTACTCTACATTTAATTTAACGTATTGACCTTGTTGCAATAATTTTTCATTACCACTACCGTGTGTAATTTTGTAAGGCATACCAGATGGGGCTTTTTCATATTGGTTACAACTTGCAAACAAGACAATAGCAGCCACTAACTTTAATGTTGATTTTATCATTTTTATTTTAATTGTGTTAATTGTGATTTATACTCTTTTATAATGGTTTTAAAATCGGTTGCGGTTTCTTCCACAGATTTCGAAGATCTTCCACCAGCCGCATTGGCATGTCCTCCCCCTTCAAAATGAGTGCGTGCAAATATATTAACATCGAAGTTACCTTTGCTCCTAAAGCTCCATTTTCTTTCTTCTTCTCTGTCAATTACGATGGCGGCTAGCTTAATTCCTTCAATGGATAGCAAATAATTAACCAATCCTTCGGTATCCCCTGTTTTTAAATCGAACTTATATATGTCGGTCTTGGGTATGGCCATAATAGCTGTATTTAATTCAGGTAGCACCGTCATTCTATTTAAAAAAGCATTCCCCATAAACTTTAATCTGCCTTCTGATGAATTATCATAGATTTTTTCATGTATTAATGAATGCTGTAGGCCTAACTCTTTTAAATGCGCTACAATTTTATGAACAGATGCTGTGGTAGAAGGAAAACGAAAAGAACCAGTATCGGTCATTAGCCCTGTATATAAACAAGCAGCAATATCAAGATTTATTAAATTACGATGCCCAGATCCTACGATGAAATTATAAATCATTTCACAAGTGGAGCTCATCATTACATCACTAATACCATATGCAAATGAAGGCGTATCGGGCTGTTGGTGATGATCCACTAATATTTTAAGTGCTTTTGCCTCTTTAATAATAGGTTCTAAATGTTTAGTTCTATGTAGGATATTAAAATCTAAACAGAAAACATAATCGGCAGCTTGAATAATACTAGTTGCTTTTTCTTTATTCGCTTCAAAATCCATCACCTCTTCCGAACCTGGCATCCAATCTAAAAAGGAAGCCCAATTGGTAGGAGAAATGACAGTTACCTCATGCCCCAACTGCTTTAAAAAATGATATAGACCCAAACTTGAGCCCATCGCATCGCCGTCTGGCTTTTGATGCGAGGTAATAACAGCCTTAAAAGGTTGACTTAGAATGGGGTAAAATTGTTCAATTGATTGCATAGAGGCACAAATTTAGCGTAAATCAGATGTTTTTCAGTAATTTTGCGCCTGCAATTAGCAACTAATAATAAATTAACTATGAACCGCACATTTACGATGATTAAGCCAGATGCCACTTCAAAAGGCTATACTGGAGCTATTTTAGACCAAATTATTAAGGCTGGATTTAGCGTTAAAGCTATGAAATGGACAAAATTAACAGTGGAACAGGCTGGTCAATTCTATGAAGTGCATAAGGAACGCCCTTTTTACGGTGAATTAGTAGCCTTTATGAGTTCTGGCCCAATTGTAGCCGCTATCTTAGAAAAAGACAATGCTGTTGCCGATTTTAGAAAATTAATTGGAGCGACTAACCCTGCTCAAGCAGAAGAAGGTACTATTAGAAAGAATTTCGCTGCTTCTATGGGAGAAAATGCTGTTCATGGAAGTGACAGTGATGAAAATGCACAAATAGAAGGAAACTTCTTCTTTGCAGCTACTGAGAGATTTTAATATATTTTATAAAAAGGCCCTTAAGAAAATCTAAGGGCCTTTTACTTTGTCTACTATTTTTTATAATGCTTTTTTTATTTCTTGCCTCCTCTTGAAATAGGCTTGCCGTATTTTTTCTGCATTATCTCTTTTCTATTCTTGCGTACATTCACTTTGCTATTCTTGGCCGATTTTTCATGGAAGGCTGGCCCCGATTCTTCTTTCTTAGGCACTTTAATTTGAATAATCTTCATTCGAACTTTAGGCTTCTCGTCTTCTGTAAGAATTGCTGAAATTTCTAAGTCGGCAGGTAAAGCCAACATTGGAATTTCTTGCTTCATTAAAGTTTCTATTGCTTTTTGTAAAACTTTTTCTTTTTCTGTAATGAAAGTTATAGAGATTCCTTTTTTATCAGCTCTTCCTGTTCTACCAATTCGGTGAATATAATTTTCTGGTACATCTGGGGTATCAAAATTAATAACATGCGTTACTTCAGCCACATCGATACCTCTTGCCATTACATCAGTAGCAATTAAATATTTATAGACTCCAGCTTTAAATTGTTTAACCGTATTGAATCTATGATTTTGTTCTTTGTTAGAATGTATTACGCCAACTGTTTCAGGAAACTTTTCATTTAATTTTTCGAAGAGTTGATCTGCTAAAGCCTTGGTGGCAGCGAATATTAACACTTTGGTCATGGCCTCGTTACTAGCTAATAAAAGCTCTAATAAATTTACCTTGGTATTAAAATTGGGAACATCATACCCATTTTGAATAATATTTTCAAGGGGCGTACCTGTAGGTGCCGCTTCTACTCTTATGGGTGCACTAAAATAATCATTCATTAATTTTTCAACATCATCGGTGATGGTGGCTGAAAAAAGTAAATTTTGTCTTTTAGCTGGAAGTAGTTCTAAAATATTTGTGATTTGTTTTCTAAAACCTAAATTCAACATTTCATCCATTTCATCAATGACTAATTTCTTAATCATTTTAGTTTTGAAAGCCCCATTCATGATTAAATCGAATAGACGACCTGGAGTGGCTACTAAAACATCTGCACCCGACTCCAATGCAATTTGTTGTGTATTAATATTCACCCCTCCAAATACACCCACTGCATTTACGCTCATATAAGGTGTTAATTTAGTTACAGCCTCCACCACTTGTACCACTAATTCTCTGGTAGGTACTAATATTAATATTTGAGGATCCTTGTTTTTATCAAATTTCCATTGTCTTAAACAGGGTAATAAATAAGCAAATGTTTTTCCTGTTCCTGTTTGTGCAATACCGCATACATCTCTACCCGACATCACAATAGGAAAAACCCTATGCTGTATAGTTGTTGCTTCTGTAAAACCTAGTTCTTCAACAGCTCTTAATAAAGGGGTATTTAAATTTAAATCTTGAAATGTCATAGTGCGTAAATGTGACGCGAAGGTAGTTTATTAAAAGCGCTATTTAAGCATAAATATTAGATAATCGTAGTTTATAATTAATATAAATAGTTCAATACTAATTACTTAGAATAGAATAAGTAAAAAATAATGAGTTTGTAATTCTATAAAATATTATCATTTAAATGAAGGGGTACTGCATTAAAAAAATTATATTTAGCTAATGAAAATTTCACAAAAATCTAAAATTTAAATAAATGAAATTGAGTATTCAACTAAAGCAGTTCAGTGTAAACTTATGTAAAATGCTAACTCTTGTTATGCTAAGCTTGGCATCACTGCAGGCATACAGTCAAAATGATGATAATATTAATAGTAGAGATATCGCCTACCTTACTTCTGGTGGTAAATTACATCCCTTACAGGCTATTATGGATATTAGACATTATACCATTGCCTTGGAGGTGGATATTGCAAAACAATCTATTAGTGGTTCTACTGAGGTAAGTTTGAATTTGTCTAAGAAAACAGATACCATTTTACTGGATTTAATTCATTTATATAAGGTTACTAAAATTAAAGTGAATAATAAAGTAACTCCCTTCTACCAACACGACGATAAAATATTTATAACTGCTGCAACTGGTTTTGCAGTGGGTAATCAAAAAGTATATATAGAATATAATGGTATACCTCCTGTGGCTATTAAGCCTCCTTGGGATGGTGGATTTACTTGGAAAAAAGATAGCGCAGGGTATGATTGGATATCTATCAATATTCAAGCTGAGGGTGGAAAAATGTATTTCCCTTCTAAGGATCATCCTAGCGACGAGCCCAATGAAGGAGCCGATTTAAAAATAACCGTACCTTCTCATTTAGTAGTGGCAGGCCCGGGATTATTAATGAATACTACTACTAAGAAAAATAAAGTGACCTATCATTGGAAAACAAATTATACGATTAGCAACTATTGTATTTTATTTAATATAGGTAAGTATAAAGTATACAAAGATGAGTTAACCACTATACTTGGCAATAAAGTACCCATTGAATATTATGTATTAGAAGTTGATACCATGCATGCTAAAAAAGTAATTGCCACTAAAAAAAGAGACAACCAAATTTTAGAAAAATATTTTGGTGAATACCCATGGGCTAAAGAAAAAATAGGTATTGCTGAAGTACCTAACTCAGGTATGGAGCATCAAACAATGATTACTTTTGATAATTTGTTTAGGTATAAAACTATTAAAGGCCAAGATTACTCTGACAACTTATTTCATGAATATGCACATGAGTGGTGGGCGAATAAAGTAACCAATAAGGACTGGGGCCATATGTGGATCCAAGAAGGCATTGGTACTTATGCAGAAGCATTGGCGATGTTAGAAATTGGAGGCGAGCCTGCTTACGATGAAATTATTGCTGGCCATAGACGTAATTCAAGAAATAGATTTGCCATTGTTCCAGCAGGTGATGAAATTACAGAAAAAGAAGTATATGCTGGTGGAGATATTTATGGTAAAGGTTCTTTTTTCATGCATAGTTTAAGATACTTAATTGGAGATGAAATATTCTTCCCTACTTTAAAAAAATTAGCTACCGACCCACAGACTACTTATGATAATTTTGTTACTACAATGGATGTAGAAAAATTATTTAGTACAGCTACTGGAAAAGATTTAAAACCATTCTTTGATTTCTTTTTACGTACTACCAATGTTTTAGACATCACTGTGAAAGAAGTAGGATTTCAAAAATTTCAAATAAAACAAAACAATTTCTTTATGCCTTTGCCTTTTGAAATTACCGCTAATGGTCAAACTAAGCGTACCATTATTCCTAGTGAAGGTATTATAGTGAATTCGGCCCTTGCTCCTCAGGTAGATGCAAAAGGTAATTATTTGAAAAAAGTAACGCTACAATAAAACATTTAATATAATATTTAATAAAATATACAATACCATTTACCTAATGAAAAGAATTATTAATTTATTTACAACGGCCTTACTCTTTGTTATACCTCTTATATCGAAAGCCGATACCTACCCTATTAATAAAAACATAGATATTAAGCATTATGTATTTAAATTAAGTTTATCGGATGCAGATAATGAAATTACAGGAACAACACTAGTTACAGTAAATTTCAAAGAAGCAGGTATGCAAAATTTTCGTCTCGATTTTGTTAATAAAACTAGTGTAAGAAAAGATAAAGGCATGGTAGTTGATGCAGTAAGTGTTAATAATACTGCTGTAGACTATACGCATGGAAACGATGAACTTATTATTAGTTTGCCAGCCCCTTCTACTAAAAATCAAACATTAACATTTACCATTCAATACCATGGTATACCTTATGATGGTTTAAGAATTGGAGCAACTAAATTAGGTGACCGTAGTTTTTTTAATGAAAACTGGCCTAATCGTGGAAGACATTGGCTACCTATAGTTGATCATCCTTATGATAAAGCTACTTCTGAGTTTATCGTAAAAGCACCTTCTCATTATAAAGTAGTATCCAATGGTTTATTAATGGAAGAATCTGAACTAGGTAATAGTAACAGACTTACTCATTGGAAACAATCTGTGCCTGTATCTTCTTGGTTATTTGTTTTAGGTGTAGCCGATTTTGCTGTGAAATATGTAGATGAATTCAGAGGAAAATCAATTCAAACTTGGGTGTATGCAAAAAATAGAGAAGCGGGATTTTATGATTTTGATGAACCTACTAAAAAGGTTTTAGAATTCTATTCCAATTATGTGGGCCCTTATGCTTATGAGAAATTAGCGAATATCCAAACCCCTAGTGTAAATGGTGGTATGGAAACTTCTTCTGCTATATTTTATGGAGAAGATTTAGTCACAGGTAAAAGAGATGAAAGAACTAGAAATGTAGTCATTCATGAAATTGCACATCAATGGTTTGGCAATGCTATTACTGAAACTACTTGGGACGATGCTTGGTTAAGCGAAGGCTTTGCAACCTTCTTTACTTTATTATTTATAGAAGATGAATATGGTAAAGATGAATATACAAAAGGCATCATTAAAGCTAGAAAGTCGGTTTACGATATGTCGGTTAAAATGCCTGATTTTAGTATTGTAAGTGAAAGAACTGCAGAAAAAGAAGATGTAACTAGCGGTATTACTTATCAAAAAGGGGCTTGGGTAATACATATGCTTAGAAATTTAATGGGAGAAAAGAATTTCAAAAAAGGAATCCAAAATTATTATGCAAAGTATTTTAATGCCAATACCACCACCAGTGAGTTTAGAGCAGAAATGGAAAAAGTTTCTGGTAAGGATTTAAAATTATTTTTTAAGCAGTGGTTATATCAACCTATTAACCCAACTATTAATGCCAGTTGGAAATATGATGCAAATACTAAGAAATTGAATGTACAATTACAGCAAGCGCAAAAATATTTATATAATGTTCCAGTTGAGATTGGCTTTTATAAAAAAGGTGCAAGCACCCCTACTATACTAACCATGAATTTGAAAGAGAAAGACCAATTGTTTAGTTTTCCTTTAGCGACTGCGCCTGAGAAATTGGAATTAGATCCTAGGGCTCTGTTATTGAATGATGGGAAGATGCGTAAGGAGTAGAAATTATGTCCTAAGTTTCACTGAATTTCAAGCTATTGAGCTGATTTTGAGGCCAAAATCAAAGGATTTGGGGGCCATTTTTAAGCCTAAATAGAAAAATCGGGGTATATTGCATCAAAATTATAAAGGCACGATGACAATTCTTCTACGACAAGTCAAAATTGCAGATACAAAGTCGCCTTTTAATGGCTTGGTTAAAGACATACTTCTCCAAGATCATCAAATCATCTCTATTTCAGATAAATACAAAGGCGAAGCGGATCAAACCATCGAATTAAAGAACGCATTTGTAAGCCCTGGTTTTGTAGACCCCTTTGTACATTTCTGTGATCCAGGAATGGAAAATAGAGAAACCTTACATACTGGCGCTGAAGCGGCTCAGCAAGGAGGTTTTACGACCGTATTTGTAATACCAAACACACAACCCGTTATTGATACAAAGTCTCAAGTGACTTATATTAAACAACATAGCCAAGACTTACCCATTTATATCTTACCCATTGGTGCGCTTTCAAAAAAATTAGAAGGAAAAGATTTAGCTGAAATGATTGACATGCATAGTAATGGTGCAGTTGCTTTCAGTGATGGTTTATATCCTGTTCAATCTACCCTACTATTTTTAAAAGCCTTACAATATGTAAAAGCTTTTGAGGGGGTGGTTATTCAAATGCCTATCGATAAAAGCTTAGGCAGTTTAGGATTAATGAACGAAGGAATTTTATCTACAAGATTAGGATTACCGGGTATACCTTCCATTGCAGAGGAGTTAATTATTCAAAGAGATATTGAATTACTAAAATATACTGGTTCAAAATTACATATCACAGGGGTAAGCACTGCTAAAGGAATTGCTTTAATAGCTGCGGCTAAAAAAGAAGGACTTCAAATAACTTGTAGCGTAACGCCTTATCATTTATACTTTACAGAAGAAGATTTACACAACTACGATACTTTATTAAAAGTATTTCCTCCACTAAGAACTAAGGAAGATCAAAAAGCATTAATTGCTGCTGTTGAAAACGGTACAGTAGATTGCATTACCACACATCATATGCCGCAGGACTGGGATGGAAAAACCATCGAATTTGAAAATGCAAAAGCCGGTATCGCCTCTATTGAAACAAGCTTTGCTGCTGTAAAGCAAGCTATCCCTTCCTTATCTGAAGCAAGATTATCGGAATTGTTTTCAAGTAACGCTAGAAATATCTTCGGACTTAATAATTGTTCAATTCAAGAAGGCGCTGAAGCGGAACTAACCCTATTTAGCGCAAAAGAAAGTACAAACTTATCTAAAGAAAATTCTAAAAGTAAGTCTGCTAACTCTCCTTTCTGGGATATTACCTTAACTGGTAAAGTTGTAGGAACTTATGTAAAAGGCAGGTTGTCCATTAATAAATAATTTCTCAATAAAATCAATTCTAATAAATCATTACTCTAATAAATATCTAATAAATAAAAATTATGGAAAATATAAATACAACAAATACTCAAGTAACAACCCATATTGTCAAAGGTTTAATATTAAGTGCTATCTCTATTGTATTTAGTGTGTTAATGTATGTATTTAATTTGTTTGAATATAGTTGGTTAACTTGGTTAAATACGGCTATTATAATGGGCGGTTTAATTTATGGTAACATATTGTTCGCTAATCAAAATAACAATAATGTAACATTTGGTAATTTATTTGCACATGGTTTCAAAGCCACTGCAGTAGTTATTGTAATTACCACGGCTTATACTTTTCTTGCCTTTAAGGTTTTATTTCCTGATATGATTGATATTATTTTAGAAATATCTAGAAAACAAATGATAGCGAATCCTAAGATGACAGACGAAATGATTGAGCAAGCAATAAGTATGACTAAGAAATTCTTTATACCCTTTGCTATTGGAGGTACCATTCTAGGAACTGGCTTTACAGGGGCTATCGCTTCTTTAATTGGAGCAGCTGTTGCAAAAAAGAATCCTTTTGATCCTTTCTCTAATCCTGCTTCTTAATAAACAAATATGCAAATTTCTGTAGTTATACCTTTATTTAACGAAGCCGAATCATTGCCTGAATTAATGCAGTGGATTGACCGAGTAATGCAAACACATAATTATTCTTACGAAGTAATTATGGTGGATGATGGTAGCAAGGATAATAGCTGGCAAACCATACAAAGTTTAAGGACTACCTACCCTTCATTAAAAGGTATTAAGTTTCAACGCAATTATGGAAAGTCTGCAGCATTAAATGAAGGCTTTAAAATGGCGAAAGGAGATATTGTGGTGACTATGGATGCCGACTTACAAGATTCACCTGACGAGATTCCTGAATTTTATGATATGATTACTAAGGAGGGTTATCATTTGGTAAGTGGTTGGAAGAAAAAAAGATATGATAATACTTTCACTAAGAATATTCCTTCGAAAATTTATAATGCGGTAGCTAGAAGAAGTTCAGGTATTATTTTACACGATTTTAATTGTGGTATTAAGGCCTATCAATTAAAAGTGATAAAAAGTATTGAAGTATTTGGAGAAATGCACCGCTACATTCCTATTCTAGCTAAATGGGCAGGATTTTCGAAAATTGGAGAGAAAGTAGTTGTACACCAAGCTAGAAAATACGGCACTACTAAATTTGGATGGGAGCGTTTTGTAAATGGTTTTCTAGACTTAATGACCATTCAGTTTTTATTGAAGTTTGGTAAAAAGCCCATGCAATTTTTTGGATTAATTGGAAGCTTATTTTTCTTAATAGGTTTAGTATCTTTTGGTAATATCGTTTTTGATAAATTTATGAACCCTGATTTTTCAGTCACCAATAAACCTGCATTTTATATTGCCTTAGTCTCTATGATTATTGGTGTACAATTATTTTTAGCTGGTTTTATTGCAGAATTAGTGAATCGTAGTGCAGTTGATAGAAATACCTATTTAATTGAAGATAAACTGGGTTTCAATAGCTAATTAATAATCTTTTCAAATGAATAAGAAAGTGATTATTATAGGTTCTGCTTGGCCATTAAGAGCAGGAGGATTAGCCACTTTTAATGAGCGATTAGCCAAACAGTTTATTGAAGAAGGTTTTGATACTAGTATTTATACATTCTCTTTACAATACCCTAGTTTCTTATTTCCCGGTTCTACGCAGTTATCTAAAGAACCAGCACCCACTCATTTAAAAATTAAGGCCTGTATCAACTCCATTAATCCACTGAATTGGTGGAAAGTGGGAAATGAACTTAGAAACTTAAAACCAGATTTCATTGTAGTTCGTTTTTGGATGCCCTTTTTTGGACCTTGCCTTGGAACCATATTAAGAATAGTAAACCGCAACAAATTCACTCAAATTATTTGTATAGCAGACAATGTCATTCCCCATGAGAAAAGACTGGGAGATAAAGTTTTAACAAAGTATTTCTTATCATCCATTCACCGCTTTGTTACCATGAGTGAGAAGGTAAATGCGGACTTAAAAACCTTTACCCAAAAACCTTCTATTAATATAGTACACCCTATTTATGATAATTTTGGAGATATGGTCTCTAAAGAAGAAGCGCGCAAGCATTTAGGCTTACCTGTGAATGAAAAAATTATATTATTCTTTGGCTTTATTCGTAAATATAAAGGCTTGGACTTATTATTAGAAGCCATGAACGACATCCGCATAAAAGAGGCTAATATTAAGTTATTAATAGCAGGTGAATTTTATGATAACAAAGATGAATATGAAACTATTATTTCGAAATATAATTTAGCTAACTCCTTATACTTAAGAACTCAATTTATTGATAATACTGAAGTTAAATATTATTTGGGCGCTGCCGATTTTGTGATTCAGCCCTATAAGCATGCTACGCAAAGTGGTGTTACGCCATTGGCCTATCATTTTGAAAAACCAATGCTGGTAACGAATGTGGGAGGACTTGCAGATTTAGTACCTCATTTAAAAGTAGGCGTTGTTACTGAACCTAATACCCATGCTATTGCTTCAGGCATTATACAGTTGTATGAATTAGGAGAAATCCATTTTTTAAAGCAACTTTGTGAAGAAAAAAAGAAGTTTAGCTGGGATAAATTAACAGCAGCAATTATTGAAAATAAATAGACTGAATAGTAGATTATTGGACTAAAATATTGGACTAAATTATTAGATGAAAATATTAGATTAATAAATACAGTAGAATTAAACATATGCAAACAAAAATTAACAGTATCATTAATGCTTCTATTCAAGTGAAGCAAGACATTATAGAAAAAGGTGAATTAGCAGCTACGCTTGAAAAAGTAATTGCAGTAATCACGCAAGCCTTTAAAAATGGAAATAGTGTGTATTTTGCAGGTAATGGAGGAAGTGCTGCGGATGCACAACATTTAGCTGCTGAATTTTCTGGGCGTTTCTACAAAGACCGAAAGGCCTTGCCTTCTGAAGCCTTACATTGTAATACCTCTTATTTAACTGCAGTTGCCAACGATTATAGTTACGATGTTATTTATTCAAGACTCATCGAAGGTTTAGCTAAACCAGGTGATGTATTAGTAGGCTTAAGCACATCAGGTAATTCAGGTAATATTGTAAAAGCCTTTGAAAAATCTAAAGAATTAAAAGTAGTTACCATTGGTTTTACGGGTGCAGACGGTGGTAAAATGAAAGACTTAAGTGATTATTTAATTAATGTTCCTTCTACCGATACACCTCGCATACAAGAAAGTCATATTTTACTAGGCCATATCATTTGTGAATTAGTGGAGAAAAATATCTTCGGATAATTACATTATATGTTTGATCTTAAAACCATAGACAATAGCTGGACTTTATTTTTAGATAGAGATGGTGTTATTAATTACGAAAGAAATAATGACTATGTTACAACTTGGGCTGAATTTAAGTTTTATGAAGAAAGTATACTGGCCCTACCCCTTTTAGCCCAAAAATTTTCAACCATTATTATTACTACCAACCAAAAAGGTGTGGGAAGAGGTTTAATGACGGAAGAATCTTTAAATAACATTCACCATAATATGGTACTTGAAATTGAAAAGGTGGGCGGAAGAATAGATCATATATTTTACTGTACCGATTTAGAAAACGATTCCATTAATAGAAAACCACAGCCAGGTATGGCATTACAAGCGAAGGAAAAATTTCCAAGTATTGATTTTACAAAGTCTATCATGGTTGGCAATAGAACCAGCGATATGGAATTTGGTAGAAATGCAGGACTGCATACAGTGTTTTTAGCCACTACGCATCCTGAAACAGTCTATCCGAACCCTTTGATAGATTACAGATTCAATCACTTATTAGAATTTGCAAATGCCATTCAATAAAAAAGCACTTAGTTTTTTACTAAGCGCTTTTATAATTTTTAAAACTATAGTTTAATTAAACTATTAACTCAAATTACACATTTAAGTATTAATCTAATTTAAGTACTGCCAAGAAGGCTTCTTGTGGAATTTCCACATTACCTATTTGACGCATTCTCTTTTTACCTTCTTTTTGTTTCTCTAATAATTTACGCTTACGGCTAATATCACCACCATAACATTTAGCAGTTACATCCTTACGCATGGCTGATATATTTTCTCTAGCTACTACTTTTGCACCAATGGCCGCTTGTATAGCAATTTGGAATTGTTGCTTGGTTAATAGCTCTTTTAATTTCTCACAAAGTCTACGACCAAAATCGGATGCCTTGCCTCTATGAATTAATGCACTTAATGCATCTACTTTTTCTGCGTTCAACAAAATGTCCATTTTCACAATATCGGCGTCTCTAAATCCTATTTGAGAATAGTCAAAAGAAGCATAGCCTCTTGTTTGACTTTTTAATTTATCATAAAAATCAAATACAATTTCCGTCATGGGCATTTCAAAAATTAATTCCACCCTTGTTGGGGTTAAATAACTTTGATTTAATAAAATGCCTCTCTTACTTAAACAAAGGGTAATAATATTTCCAATATAATCGGGAGCCGTAATAATTTGGGCGCGAATATAAGGCTCTTCAATATGCTCAATTTTTACAGGATCGGGCATTTCTGAAGGGTTGTTCACTATTATTTTTTCACCTCTAGTTGTATAAGCTATAAAACTTACGTTAGGAACCGTGGTAATAACTGTTTGATTAAACTCTCTTTCTAATCGCTCTTGGATAATTTCCATATGCAGTAATCCTAAAAATCCGCATCTAAATCCAAAACCTAAGGCTTGAGAAGTTTCTAATTCAAAAGTTAAAGAAGCGTCGTTTAATTGTAATTTTTCCATACAATCTCTTAACTCTTCAAATTCATCGGTGTTCACCGGATAAATACCTGCAAATACCATGGGTTTCACTTCTTCAAAACCATTAATCATCTCTCCAGGGTTATTCGCCAAGGTAATCGTATCTCCTACCTTCACTTCTTTAGCTACTTTAATACCTGTAATAATATAACCCACATCTCCAGCTCTTACTTCTGCTTTCGGTGTCATCGCTAATTTTAATACACCTACTTCATCTGCATTATAATCTCTACCAGAAGCGACAAAACGTATTTTATCATTTTTCTTTAATACCCCATTCATAATTCTGTAGTAAACAATAATACCACGAAAACTATTAAACACACTATCAAAAATTAATGCTTGTAGTGGCGCTTCAGGGTCTCCTACTGGTGCAGGTATTCGAACTGCGATAGCTTGTAGTATTTCTTCAATGCCAATACCTGAACGGCCACTGGCAAGTAAAATATCTTCTTGCTTACAACCTATTAGTTCAATAATTTGGTCGGTTACTTCTGGAATTTTAGCACCATCCATGTCAATTTTATTAATGACCGGAATTATTTCTAAATTATTTTCCAATGCTAAGTATAAATTGCTAATGGTTTGTGCTTGTATACCTTGTGAAGCGTCTACTAATAATAAAGCGCCTTCGCATGCGGCTAAGGCCCTACTTACTTCATAACTAAAGTCAACGTGACCTGGTGTGTCAATTAAATTATAAGTATAAGTAATGCCATTGTGTACATAATTAATTTGAATGGCGTGGCTCTTGATTGTAATGCCTTTCTCACGCTCTAAATCCATATCATCTAAAACCTGATTCATCATTTCACGCTCGGTAATCGTTTTAGTATGTTCTAATAAACGATCTGCCAAGGTACTTTTACCGTGATCGATGTGTGCGATGATACAAAAATTTCTAATATTCTTCATGTAATTGAAACTAGGCTTTTAATTAAGAGAGTGCGTTTATGATGGCTGTAAATTCAGTAGCTACTAAGGAAGCACCACCTACTAATCCTCCATCTACATCAGGTTGAGAGAATATTTCTTTTGCATTAGAAGCTTTTACACTTCCTCCATATAAAATAGAAATTTCGTTGGCTACTACTTCGCCATATTTACTAGCGAAGCAAGATCTAATATAAGCATGTATATCTTGCGCTTGTGCACTTGATGCAGTTTTACCTGTACCAATGGCCCAAATAGGTTCATAGGCAATGACTACTTTTATAATATCCTCAGCTGATAAATGAAATAAAGAATTTTTTAATTGCGCTTCTACAAAAGCATTTTGTGTTTCTGCTTCTCTAATAGCTAAGGGTTCTCCGCAACAAAATATAGGTGTACTATGAATAGCTAAGATGGCATTTACTTTTTCTGCTAATAAGGCGTCTGATTCAGTGAAATATTCACGACGCTCTGAGTGTCCTACAATAATATGCTTCACACCCATTGACTGTAACATAGAAGCTGAAACTTCGCCAGTATAGGCACCCGCTTCTTTCTGATGACAATTTTGTGCTGCTACAAATACATTGGCTTTGTTGGCCAATTTTGCTAAGGCTAAAGGAATATAAATAGCGGGCACTGCAAAAATAGCTTCCTGATGAGCGCCTAATGTAGGTGAACTATCGACTAGTTCGTTTAATAAAGTCTCTGCTTGTGCAAGAGATAAATTCATTTTCCAATTGGCGGCAGCTATTTGTTTACGCATAAAAAATTATAGGAAGTTTAGTGGGCTATTGATGAGCGCTGCAAAGGTATTAAATTCAATCCTTAATTAGTGATGATTTACTTGATATAAATGCTTCAAAACCTGCTTTTCGGCCTCTGAAATGGCAAATCCTTTCAATTTTTTCCAATTATGGATATCTTCTATGGCTTTGTCCAATTGATAGCCTGGAATTATACCCCAAGTAAAATTGGGTATATGCTTAGGTAGTAGCCCATTTCCGAAAATATTGGCACTTACACCAATATATGAACCTGTATTTATACTTGATTGAATGGCAAAACGACTATAATCTCCTACCAGCATACCCATCTTCTGGCCTACATTTTCCCATTCCCCCTTAAATTCATTCCACATCTGTATTTCCCCAGCTGTATTCTTAATATTACTATTACAAGTACCTGCCCCCAAATTGCACCAATGCCCAATAATGCTATCCCCTAAATAACCCTCATGGCCTTTATTAGAATAGCCCATTAAAATGGAATTCTTAATCTCGCCCCCAGCTAAACAATAAGGGCCAATACTGGTAGATCCATAAATACTGGTATTCATTTTAACAACCCCTTTTTTACCTAATACAAAGGAGCCTCTAATAGAAGTTCCTTCCATTATAACTGACTCATTTCCAATATATATAAAGCCATCACTTGCATTTAAATTAGCACATAATACAGTAGCTCCTTTCTCTATAAAAATATGGTCTTTATTAATGACATTATTAGAGGGGTCGATGGGCTCCGATTTTCTTTGACTTACTACCCATTTAAAATCTCTTTCAATAAGTTTAGGATGGATAGATAATAGCTGTAACTGATTTAATACTAGGGTAACCTCTTCAAAAACAATAGGTGGCTTTTCAGCTAGTAAAATTTTGGAAATTTGTCTTTCCTTAGTTTTAGTGGCAATCCACTTACCTCCAGCGGTCATCAATTTCTCTCCTTCATCTAAGCCATTTATAGCTTTCAATAAACTTTCAGTAGGAATACAGGCCACATTCATAAAATAAAGAGATTCTGTAGAACTAAGAAATTCACTATCCTCATATAAGGCTTGTAAATAAGGGGCTGTATAAACACCACAAGCTTCATTAGTATACTGCTCCCACCTTTCTTTAAAAGTAAAAATGCCTACCCTGCAAGTTGCCAAGGATTGGGTTAAGGTAAAAGGATAAAAATGTTCCCTTTCTGCGATATCTACTAAGATATATTGCATTGAATACTTTTAAAAATTGATTGCTTGTAAAAGCATACAAATTTAGTCAAAGTCTTGTCAAACTCAGGCCAAAGTTTAGTGAATTAGGATAAGTTCCTAACAGATGTTCATTTTATGCTTATTTTTGAAGCCTAATTCAATTACTATGCAATTCGGCACATTTAATTATCCCGTTCCAGCCAATGAACCCGTATTAACTTATGCTCCAGGTTCTGCTGAAAAATTAGCTTTAAAACAAGCCATCGCTTCTCTTAAGAAAAAATCATTGGACATACCGATGATTATTAATGGTAAAGAAGTTAGAACCGATCTAAAGCAAGCCATTCATCCACCCCATGAAATAAAACATACGCTGGGTCATTTTCATGTAGGTAATAAAAAAAATGTGGATCAAGCCATTAGTGCCGCATTAAAAGTAAGAACTGCATGGTCGAATATGAATTGGGAAGCAAGAGCACATATATTTTTAAAAGCAGCCGATTTATTAGCAACTAAATATCGTTTTGAAATGAATGCGGCTACGATGTTAGGTCAAAGTAAAAATGCATACCAAGCAGAGATAGACGCTTCTTGCGAGTTAATTGATTTTTTAAGATTCAATGTTCATTTTTTAAGTCAGATATATCAACAACAACCTATCTCATCACCTGGCATTCATAATAGAATGGAATATCGTGGACTAGAAGGTTTTGTACTAGCTATTACTCCATTTAATTTTACGGCTATTGGTGGTAACCTTCCTGCATCAGCTGCTATGTGCGGCAATGTGGTAGTTTGGAAACCTGCGAACACACAAATTTATTCTGCACAATTATTTATGCGCATTATGAAAGAAGCAGGCCTTCCAGATGGTGTTATTAATATAGTGTTTGTAGATGGCCCTACCATTGGTGCTACTTGTTTTGCGCATCCCGATTTTGCGGGCGTTCA
>CALDSE010000033.1 GCA_937911175.1 uncultured Sediminibacterium sp. | reverse complement strand
AAAATAAAAAACAGAATCGTTGCTTGCATTTTTATAATGAGTAGGCGCAAATCTTGGTGCATCTTGTTTCCACCCAACGGATCCTTCAGCATAAAATAAAACATAATCTTTTTCATCAATTTGATTATCACCTCCGTCAAAAACCTGAATGGCATTTTCCGTTAAATTTGTTGAGACAGTAGCCGTCACTTTTTCAGTAAGCTGACTAAGATTATAATTAAATAATTGCAATTGTGTTGAAGCAATGGGTAAAGGAAACCCTAAAGTCTTTAACTGAGCGCCTGTAATTTGATAAATGCCTTGTTTGGAAATGGCTATTTTACCCCATTTGCCAGTATTAAATGCAGCATTTTGAGCCCCTAAAAAGTAAGGAGAAAACATAAAACCCAAAAAAACGATAAAAACACCCCTTCTCATATACTAAAATTAGGGTTTTAGTAACAGAACAATATAGTTCTATCTGAATAATTGATTAAAAAACAAAGTATATTCGCAGTATCATTTAACCCCATTTTTGAATAATTTATAGCGATGAATTTTATTAATAGTATTTTATTGTTTTTTGCCATTCTTTTAATAGGACCTAGCATACTATCTAGCAATGAAAACAAGGCCATTTCGAATGCAGTTGTATTAGCACCTCCTAACGACCCTTATGCCGAAACAGTACTAATGCGCGGGGGCACTTTTGCAATGGGCATGAACCAGGAGAGCATTATGGGCGAATGGAACAACAACCTAAGAAGAGTAACAGTGAGTTCTTTTAGAATTGACAAATACGAAGTAAGCAACAAAAAATATAGAACCTATATACATTGGCTAGAGAAAATTTTTATTCCTATAGGAAGAGATTCAATTGTAAGAGCTGCACTTCCAGATACAAGTGTTTGGAAAACAGAACTTTCTTATAACGACCCCATGGTGGAAGGTTATTTTAGATCCAACGCTTTTAACGATTATCCTGTAGTGGGTGTGACTTGGGAACAAGCTAATAATTATTGCAGATGGAGAACAGATAGAGCCAATGAAAATACTTTAATCAAATATAAATTGATCGATCCTAAAAATCCTTATGTAGGAAGAATGGGTATTGTTATGAATACAAATGATTCAAGCAAAGTATCAGGCAATTCTTCCACCATTACTACTGTGAATACAGGAAGAAATTTAGATGATTTTATTATGATCCCCGATTTTAGATTGCCTACGGAAGCGGAGTGGGAATATGCAGCCAAGCAAGCTTCTCAAGCTAATAATTCAAACTTCAACAAACCTAAGGCTGGTCCTAATTCAAGCCATCCCAATGCTAACATAGTTACCAGCGACGGCGCCTTCCCTTGGGTAAATAATGGGAATGATGGAATTAGAAATTCAAACAGTTCAAAAAAGAATGGTAAACAAGGAATGTTTTTAGCCAATTTTAAAAACGGAAGTGGTGATTATATGGGAATGGTGGGTTATGCAAATGATGGCGCAGGCTTTCCTAGTAAAGTAAATACTTTTATACAAACTGCAGCAGGTCTTTACAATATTAGCGGTAATGTAAACGAGTGGGTAGCGGATATTTACCGTCCTATGAATAATACAGACATGGACGATATTAACCCCTATAGAGGTAATAATGCTTTAGATGGAGATGATGGAAATATTTCAAGCTATGAAACTGGAGGCAACACTTTAATCTCTAATAAATCAAGAGTATACAAAGGAGGTAGCTGGAAAGACCGTCCTTATTGGTTAAACCCTGGTACTAGAAGATATTTAGATCAAGATAAATCAAATAGCACCATTGGATTTAGATGTGCCATTTCTGCTTTTGGTGTGGACAGCCCTGGCGCTGACATGGACAGTAAACCTTGGTGGAAAAGAATATTTTAAATAATTAGATAGATGAAACTACGCATTGGATCTGGCATCGATTTTCATCAATTAGTTGAAGGCCGTGACCTATTCATTGGTGGTATTAAAATTCCTCATACCAAGGGCGCATTAGGACATAGCGATGCAGATGTTTTATTACATGCTATTTGCGATGCTTTATTAGGTGCTTTAAGCTTAGGCGATATTGGCACTCATTTTCCTGACACCGACGCTGCTTATAAAAATATTGATAGTAAAATTTTACTTCAAAAAACTTACGATTTAATTACTGCACAAGGTTATCAAATAGTAAACATAGATGCTACTTTATGTTTAGAAGCACCAAAAATTAAACCCTATGTAATTGCCATGCAAGAGTGTATTGCGCGCATATTACATATTGGAGATAAAGATATTTCTATTAAAGCGACCACTACAGAAACAATGGGTTTCACTGGTAGAGAAGAAGGCTTAGTGGCCATGGCTACTTGTTTATTAACTGAAGTTAATAGTTAAATCTGCTAAAATTATGAAGCAGTTAAGTTCACCTAGTGCGCCCCTTTCAACTGCCGATTTATATGAAATATATAAGTCATACCCTCAAGTACAAACCGATACACGTCAATTAAAAAAAGACAATTTATACTTTGCACTCAAAGGACCCAATTTTAATGGAAATGAATTCGCACTGCAAGCATTAGAACAAGGCGCTGCTTATTCCATAGTGGATGAAGCGGTAGATGCAAGCGCGCATTTACAAGAGCGTATTATATATGTAAAAGATGTTTTAAGTTCTTTGCAAGCCCTTGCAAAATTTCACCGTGAACAATTTACCATTCCATTTATTGCCATTACGGGTAGCAATGGAAAAACAACTACTAAAGAATTAGTAGCGGCTGTATTGAGTAGTCATTATGCAATTTATACTACCAAGGGAAATTTGAACAATCATATTGGCGTACCGCTTACCCTACTAAGTATTCAAAAAGACGCTCAATTTGCCATTATTGAAATGGGGGCTAACCATTTAAAAGAAATTGAATCTTACTGTAGTTATACCCTGCCCACACATGGCTTAATTAATAATTGCGGCAAAGCGCATTTAGAAGGTTTTGGTGGCGAAGAAGGAGTGAGAAAAGGCAAAGGCGAATTGTATGATTATCTAAAATTACATAATGGTATTGCTTTTATAAATAGCGATTTAGATTATTTAGTAAAGATGAGCCAAGGCATTGGAACAGTCATTAGCTATGGTAGCAATAGCGGCCAACTACAAGCAAAAGAATTTAATGGTGTTACGAATGAACAAAACACTAGTGATTTTTTAGGGCTAGAAATTACTGCATCAACGAATGCAGCTTTATTAAATAAAGTCATCAAGACTCAATTAGTAGGATCTTATAATTTACCGAATGTACTGGCTGCTATTAGCATTGGCTTAGCATTTGAAGTACCTGTAGAAAAAATTATTACTGCTATTGAAAATTATACACCAACCAATAGCCGATCACAATTAATAGAGTGGAAAAATAATAAAGTAATACTTGACGCCTATAACGCGAACCCAAGTAGTATGCAATTAGCCATTGAAAATTTTATAAAAATAGATGCTGCTAAAAAAATTCTTTGCATAGGGGGTATGAGAGAATTAGGCAAAGAAAGCCAGTCCGAACATCAAGCCTTGATTGAACAAATTAAAGCTGCTCATTTTGAAAAAGTTATTTTAGTGGGTAAGGAATTTGAAAACTGTCAACATGCATTTACTTATTTTGAAAATAGTGCCTTAGCCAAAAACTGGCTGGACCAAGAAAACTTCACCAACCATTTCTTTTTAATCAAGGGCTCTAGAGGTATTCAAATGGAAAAAATGATTGCTTTAGATTAAGCATTACGTTTATATGAATTTAAAAGCCCAATGGGCATCCCTTTCAGTTTTATTCTAAAACTCATTTTATATTCGATACCTTTGCGGCATGGCAACTAACTATTTGTGGAGTACGATTAATAATCGCTGTCCAAGATGCAGAGAAGGAAAACTTTTTGTTTCTAGTAATCCTTATAATTTATCTTCCATTACTACCATGAACGAAAAATGTCCAGTTTGCGGACAACCCACAGAAATTGAAGTTGGGTTTTATTATGGTACTGGTTATGTGAGTTATGCATTAACGGTTGCTTATTTTGTTTCCACTTTTGTTGCTTGGAAGGTACTCATTGGAATGACTTTTGATTTAGACGATAATAGAATTTTTTATTGGATGGGTACCGCTATTATAACACTTCTATTTATGCAGCCCTTACTAATGCGCTTATCAAGGTCTATTTGGTTGGGCTGGTTTGTTTCCTATAATAAGAATTGGAAAAATGAAGCGCTTCAGTACAATGAGCGCATGGGTCATAATAGAAAAGAGCATTAAAAAAAGCCTATCAGTTTCGTGACAGGCTTTGCAGAGAGGAAGGGATTCGAACCCCCGATACGTTGCCGTATACACGCTTTCCAAGCGTGCTCCTTAAACCACTCGGACACCTCTCTATTAGGACTGCAAATGTAAAATAAATAATTGGTGTTTTAGGAATTACCCAATCCAAATAGCTTTTCCGCATTATTTGTTGTGATAGATGCAATCTCATGCAAAGGCAAATTTTTAATCTCTGCTAATTTCATGGCCACTTGTATCATATAAGAAGGCTCATTCGTTTTTCCACGATAAGGCACAGGAGATAAATAAGGTGCATCTGTTTCTAATACCAACCACTCCATTGGAATATCTTTTATTGCTTCTGCTACGCCTGCATTTTTATAAGTAAGTACACCTCCTAATCCTAAATGAAAATCCATAGAAATAATTTGTTCAGCCGACTCCTTGCTTCCACTAAAACAATGAAAAATACCACGTAATCCTTTTTTAGCAAAAGGCTTTACTGCTTCAATGGTCTCCCCCATGGCATTACGCGTATGAATGGCAATAGGTAATTTGTAATCCAAGGCCCACTGCATTTGAATTTCAAAAGCAAGCATTTGCTCTGTAGTAAATGTTTTATCCCAATAATAATCAAGGCCAATTTCTCCAATAGCTATAAATTTTCTTTTTTGTAGTTGCGCTTCTATAATGGCTAATTCTTCTTTCACATTTTCTTTCACCGAGCATGGATGCAAGCCCATCATGGCCATACAATTTTCAGGATACGTCTTTTCCACTTCTAACATAGCCTCTAAAGTTGTACTATCAATAGCAGGCATTATAATAGTATCAATACCATTATCCATTGCATTTTTCATTATGCCCTCTATATTTTCTTTAATAGGGCTAGAATAAAGGTGGGCATGTGTATCAATAAATCTCATAAGACTTTATATAATTACTTAGACTACAAAAAAACACTATTTTTTACTCATTACATAATAAACCCTATAATATGTCGTTTTAGCTATGTAGACAACAATGGTCTTATTAGTACAGACAGTAAACTTTGTTTTTTATAGGGTACGGATTATACGGCTGGGGTTTCTACCTTGGCCTTTTTTTTGCTTCTAATTATTCAAAATAGAATTATTGAATGGCCTCAAATGTATAGCCCAAATTAGTAAAATGTGCAAGTACAGCAGGTAGTGCAATTTTTAACCTTTCAAAAGCCTTAGCACTATCATGAAAAACAACAATAGAACCTTCGCTCGTATTTTTGATTACATTTTTAGTGCAAGCTTCGGGCGATAAGTTTAGATCAAAATCGCCACTCAACACATCCCACATAATAATTTCTTGGGATAAATTTTTATCTGCTTTAATTTTATGTATCTGTGATCGAGTTATTCTTCCATAAGGTGGGCGAAATAAATTAGACTCAATTAATTTACCAGCTAGTTCTATATTTTGAATATACTCAGCTGTATTAGTTTTCCATCCGTTTACATGATCATAGGTATGGTTACCCACTGTATGACCTTCCTGAATAATTTGCGCATATAAATTTTGATGGGCTTCAACATTTTTTCCAATACAAAAAAAGCTGGCCTTGGCATTAAATTTTTTTAATGCTGCTAAAACAAAGGGGGTAGCTTCTGGATGCGGACCATCATCAAAACTTAAATAAATAACCTTTTCAGCACTGGGTATTTTCCAAGTACAAGAGGGGTAAAAGGACCTCAGCCAAATAGGTGTTTTTACTAAATACATACCCAAAGATAAATAGTTCTTTTGCCCATTTGAATATTATCTTTGTATAAATAAAAAAGAGCATGGATTCAAAGGTTAGAGTCAGGTTTGCACCCTCCCCCACAGGCGGTCTTCACTTAGGTGGGGTAAGGACGGTTTTGTTTAATTATTTATTTGCCAAGCATCATGGAGGGGAATTTATTTTAAGAATAGAAGACACCGATCAATCTCGTTTTGTACCCGGCGCCGAAAAGTATATTATAGACACATTGAACTGGTGTGGACTAACCCCAGACGAAAGTACAGTGCACGGTGGCGCTTATGGACCTTATAGACAAAGTGAGCGAAAAGCCACTTATACCCAATATGCTCAAATATTAATGGAGAAAGGTTTTGCTTATTATGCTTTTGATACACCAGAAGATTTAGAAGAGAAAAGAAAACAAGTACCCAATTTTCAATATAGTCGCGCGCATAGAATGGAAATGAAAAATTCTATTTCACTAAGTGAAAATGAAGTCACTGAATTATTGAAAAAAGGAACGCCTCATGTTATTCGTATAAAAGTGCCCGATGAAGAAGATATAGTTTTTACAGATATGATTAGAGGAGAAGTGCGTTTTGATGTAAGCACCGTTGATGATAAAGTTTTATTAAAAGCAGATGGCATGCCTACTTATCATTTAGCGGTAGTAGTGGATGATTTTTTAATGAAAATTACACATGCCTTCAGAGGAGAAGAGTGGCTACCTAGTGCACCCGTGCACATATTATTATGGAAGTATTTATTTGGACTAGATAAAATGCCTAAATGGGCGCATTTACCTTTAATATTAAAACCAGAAGGCAGTGGCAAATTAAGTAAGCGTGATGGAGAGCGATTAGGCTTTCCTGTTTTCGCAATGGATTGGAATGACCCTATAACCAAAGAAACCACCATTGGTTTTAAAGAAAAAGGATTTTTACCTGAAGCCTTTATTAATTTTTTAGCCCAATTAGGCTGGAATGATGGAACGGATAAAGAAATATTTAGCTTGGATGAATTAATTGCAAGTTTTGATATTGAAAGAGTGCATAAAGGCGGAGCGAAATTCGATTATGAAAAAGCAAAATGGTTCAACCAAGAATGGATAAAAAGAACAGATAATAAAGTATTAGCAACATTACTTCAACCCTTTTTGGATGCTGCAAAAATTGAAGTACATGAAGCACCTTATTTAGTAAAAGTAATTGGACTGGTAAAAGACCGTTGTCATTTACTAGCCGACTTTATACCGCAAAGTCATTTCTTTTTTGCGGCACCTGCCACTATTGACACAGCAGCTATCCTACCTAAATGGGAAGAAAAGAAGCAGGTCTTTTTTGAAGCACTGGTAAAATCATATGCTGAAAAAATGAAAGAAGGGTTGAAAACATTGCCAGCAGCAATCCTTGAAGCGAGTTTTAAAGAATTAGCCACTGCGCATGAAATAAAACCTGGCGACTTATTACTACCTCTTAGAATTATGCTAGTGGGTGGTAAATTTGGACCAGGTGTATTTGAAATCATTGAATCAATTGAACTTTCTGATACGAACGCAAGAATTGAACATAGTTTGAGATTAATTTCAGAAAAATAATGTAATTTAATAGTAATGAAACCCATTAGAGTATTGGTAGCTAAAGTTGGACTAGACGGACATGACCGTGGTGCTAAAATAATTGCTACTGCCCTTCGTGATGCAGGCATGGAAGTTATTTATACAGGCCTTCGTCAAAGCCCTGAAATGGTGGTGCAAGCTGCCTTACAAGAAGACGTAGATGCCATTGGTATTAGTATTTTATCTGGCGCGCACATGACTGTTTTTCCAAAAGTGTATCAACTCATGCAAGAAAAAGGATTAACCAATGTGCTTTTAACAGGCGGTGGCATTATACCAGAGCAAGACAGTATTACACTTCGAGAAATGGGCATTGGTACTTTGTTTGCGCCTGGAACCAACACTGCCGATATCGCTAGCTATATCAAACAATGGGTGGCCGAAAACCATAAGTAATCTGCTTTTTTAATTTCTAAATTGCAACTATATGTCATCATTTCAAACTTTGTTTACAAAAATGGAAGATCATACTTTGATCATTACCATTAATCGTCCCGACAAATTAAACGCATTGAATCAGCAAGTGATGAAAGATCTTGATGCCGTCATGGACAGAGTCTATAAATTTCCAGAAATTAAAAGTGTAGTGATAACGGGTGCGGGCTTAAAAAGTTTTGTTGCCGGTGCGGATGTAAAAGAATTTGAATCATTATCAAAAGAAGAGGCGACTGCGCTTGCCAAAAGAGGACAAGATGTATTTTTTAAAATAGAAAATTCTCCTAAACCAATTATTGCCTGTGTAAATGGATTTGCATTAGGTGGCGGTTGTGAATTAGCCATGGCTTGTCATTTTATTATTGCCTCTGAAAGCGCTGTCTTTGGACAACCAGAAGTGAACTTGGGTATTATGGTAGGATATGGTGGCTCACAAAGATTAACCCAAAGAGTAGGCAAAGGAAGAGCTATGGAATTAGTCATTACGGGTAAAACTATTAATGCAACCCAAGCCATGAATTATGGATTAGTGAATTATGTGGTGCCTCAAACTGAATTATTAGACAAAGCATTTTCTATATTAAGGGTAACGCATGAGAAAGCACCTTTATCGATAGGCAATTCAATTAAAGCGGTGAACGCTGCTTGGAACGAAGCAGAAAATGGCTACGCTATTGAAGCTAGACTATTTGGTGAATGCTTTACTACCCATGATGCGAAAGAAGGAATTACAGCATTTGTAGAGAAAAGAAAGCCCGAATTCAAAGGGAATTAATTCCCCTATTTACTTAATAATTTATGGGCAGTTTAGTACCTTTGCGATAGAAAAAATAACATTATGGAATACAGAATTGAGAAAGATACGATGGGTGAAGTAAAAGTACCTGCTAATGTTTATTGGGGTGCTCAAACACAAAGAAGTATTGACAATTTTAAAATAGCACAGGATATTAATCGAATGCCTAAGGAAATTATTAAAGCATTCGCCTATTTAAAAAAAGCAGCTGCCCTTACTAATATGGATGCAGGTGTATTACCTAAAGAAAAATCGGATTTAATTGGACAGGTTTGCGATGAAATTATTGCAGGTAAATTAGATGATCAATTCCCTTTAGTCGTTTGGCAAACAGGAAGCGGTACACAAAGCAATATGAATTTAAATGAAGTCATTGCTTACCGAGCGCATGTTATTAAAGGAGGAAGCTTAAGCGATAAAGAAAAGTTTTTGCATCCTAACGACGATGTCAATAAATCTCAATCTTCTAACGATACCTTTCCAACGGCTATGCATATTGCAGCCTATCAAATTTTAACGGAAACTACGATACCAGGTATTACTGCATTAAAAAATACATTAGAAGCCAAGAGCAAGGAGTTTATGCATATTGTTAAAATAGGTCGTACCCATTTTATGGATGCTACTCCTTTAACCTTAGGTCAAGAAATTAGTGGCTATGTTAGTCAATTAAGTCATGGCTTAAAAGCAATTCATAACACCTTAGCGCATTTAAGTGAACTTGCTTTAGGAGGTACTGCAGTAGGTACAGGCATTAACACCCCTAAAGGTTATTCAGAAAATGTAGCCAAGCATATTGCCAAATTAACAGGCCTTCCTTTTATTACTGCTGAAAATAAATTTGAAGCATTGGCTGCACACGATGCTATTGTGGAATCTCATGGCGCTTTAAAAACAGTGGCAGTAAGTTTAATGAAAATTGCCAACGATGTGCGCATGTTGTCATCTGGACCACGCAGCGGGATTGGAGAAATTTTTATTCCAGACAATGAACCCGGCTCTTCTATCATGCCAGGTAAAGTAAACCCTACACAATCAGAAGCCTTAACCATGATTGCTGCACAAGTAATGGGCAATGATGTGGCTATTAATATTGGTGGCTCTATGGGACATTTTGAATTAAATGTATTCAAGCCCGTAATGATATATAATTTCTTACACAGCGCTCGTTTAATTGGTGATGGTTGTGTAAGCTTTAATGAAAAATGCGCTGTAGGCTTAGCGCCGATAGAAGCCAATATTAACAAACACGTTAATAATAGTTTAATGCTAGTTACTGCATTGAATACTAAGATTGGTTATTACAAAGCCGCTGAAATTGCACAGAAAGCACATAAAGAAGGTACGACCTTAAAAGAAATGGCCGTCAAATTAGGTTATGTTACGCCTGAAGAGTTTGATGCATGGGTGATTCCTAAAGATATGGTCGGTTTGTAATTAGAAGGGTTCATCTGTAATATTATATTTCATCCTTCTCGGCTCGCCATTACGCTAAAATTCATAAATTCTAACTAAAAGTCAGAACTCGCACTTCGTGCTCAAACATGCTGACTTTTTTAACGTTAAAATTTATGAATTTTTATACGCTATGGCTCAAAGCTCAGGAGTGAAATACAATATTTACTGATGAACTTTTTAATTTAGATCTGTGCGAAAAAGAGAATTAATACTATTTCGAACGAACTTTGAGCGCAGCGATCGAGAGAGAGAAATAGGTATTTATTCTCTTGAAAGCACAAACATTAAAAGAGTTTTAGAATACTCTTTCACCGTTCAAATAAGTCTTCAACACTTTCACTTGCAGAATGCTATCGGTATGCACCTTCATTAGGTCTTTATCTAAAATGATGAAGTCCGCTTTCTTTCCTATTTCAATACTACCTACTTGCTTCTCCATTCTATTCGCTTTAGCTGCCCAAATGGTCATACCACGAATAGTTTGCTCACGCGTTAAAGCGTTTTCCATTTGAAAACCACCTGCAGGAAAACCTTTGCTGTCTTGTCTTGCTACCGCTGCTAAAAAAGTTTTAAAAGGATTGATTTCTTCCACAGGAAAGTCAGTTCCTAGAGGCAACCAATTATTTTGCTCTAATAATTGCTTGAATGCATAGCCTCCTTTTAAACGCTCTGCACCTAATCTATCCCCAGCCCAATACATATCGCTAGTAGCATGTGTAGGTTGTACAGAAGGTATAATACTATTCTCTGCGAAATAATGAAAGTCTGCTGGATTAAGTATTTGCGCATGCTCAATTCTCCATCTTTTATCATTCTTACCTTTTAAATATTTCTCATACACTTTCAATACCACCCTATTCGCACTATCTCCAATAGCATGTGTACACATTTGAAAATCGGTATTAATTAATTTAGCGGCAATGCTATCAAAATGCGCTTGACTACTTAATAAAAACCCGCCCCAGCCTGGTTTATCTGAATAATGCGCTATTAATGCAGCACCTCTTGAACCAAGTGCCCCATCGCCATAGACTTTCACACCTTTCACCATTAAGCGATCTGTAGTATACCCGCCGTTGGTAAAATAAGAGGAAGTATAAGAGCTTGGCTTATCACTTAACATCACATACAAACGCATTTTTAGGTCGTTGCTTTTTTGCAAAGCATCAATCATATCAATATCGTTCGGACTTAAACCACAATCGGTAATAGTCGTTAAACCTGTTGCAAAACAATTTTGCTGCGCTGCAGTTAACCAGTTTTTATAATCTTCTTTAGTAGTTTCAGGTACTTTTCTTTCAACAACTCCAACTGCATTGTCAATTAATAAACCAGTTAATTTTCCATTCTGCATTGTGAACTCACCTCCTTCAATAGTTTGTCCTGCTTTCACGCCTGCTAATGCTAAAGCATAATCATTGGCAATACTTGCATGACCATCTACTCTTTCTAAAATAACGGGTCTATCAGGAAATAAAATATTTAACTCCGCATTGGTAGGAAATTGTTTACCAGCAAAACGGTTCTGATCCCAACCTCTTCCCTTGATCCAACCTTTACCAGGATGCTTTACAGCAAAGGCTTTCACTCTTTCAATAGCCTCTTCCCAACTTGGTACAAACATTAAATCAACCGCATACAAGGACTGACCATATCCCAAAAAATGCGCATGCGCATCAATGAAGCCTGGGTATATAATGGCATTGTTTGCGTTCACTATTGAATCGGATTGATACTCTTTTAAAATAACATCATTAGTTCCAATAGCTATAATTTTACCGTCTTGTATAGCCATGGCCTCCGCCATTGTAAATTCATTATTAACTGTATAAATTTGTGCATGGTGCACAATTAAATCCACTCTTTGGTTAATACAAGAACTAAATAAAACTAAGGTTGCCAATGCAAATAATAAACGCATAATAAAAGTTTGAGAAAATAAAAGTAAGTAAAATAATAGCAAGAATGTTCAAAAAAGGATAAACACAGGTTCGGAAAATTAACTAAAGAAGGCCTTCCTTGAATAGATCAGTGCAATTGCTTAGTTCAATAGCTCACAAGGCTTTAAGCCGGTATGCTTTTTAAAAGCTGCAGAAAAATGCGAGATAGAAGAATAACCAAGAAGTGCTGAAACGTCCGTTACGCTTAACGATTTTTCATACAACAAATACTTTGCGTGTTCCATTCTTTGTTGTTGATAGAAATCAAATATAGTAGTGCCATATACTTCTTTAAAGCCTTTCTTTAAGTAGCATTCGTTCATGGCTACTTTACGACTTAGCTCTTTAATAGTAATAGGATCGCCAATATGTTGTAATAAAAATTCACGCGCTTGATAGATACTTTGCTTGCCTCTTTCATCTGCTAAAAACTTACAAGTAAACACTACTTCTTTTTCATCAATGATGCTTTCTAAGCTGTACACCAATAGCTCATGAATTTTTGCATTTACAAAAATATTTTCTAAAGAACCGCTGTAACTATGATTCAATAAGGCATCTAGCGTAATTCGCTTCTTCACACTTAGTGTAAATGTTTTAGTAAAATTGTCGGTATGTTTAAAAGCGAGCAACTCATCTTTCTTATTATTTGTTTTTACATTATGCACAAACTGATGTAAAAAAGTAGCCGTAAAATGAAAAGAAAAAACGTCCACTGTTCTCATTGGACCCATACAATCCGAAGTAGGCAATTGATTACAACCCCCACAAACCTTATTGTCACAGTATCTATTTCCAGAAATACAAAATCTTAATTCTAAGTAATTTTCCTTTGGCTTTTGGGCATTGTAGTGGTACACAAACATGCCGGTATCTTCTGCGCCCCAGGCCTCCTGCGCCATATACCTTTTAATTTGATATTGGGTAGACCCTGGAATACGCTGCTCTTTGCTGTATAGCAAGGCCATCCCGCTAAAACTAGGGGCTGTATTTTCATGCATTAAGAGTTCTTGTACCTGTGTCATTTCTACAAAATTAAGGCATTCAGCCTAAAGGAACTATTTAGCCCTAAAATCTGACTCAAAAATGACATAAAAAACACCCTGTTTTTTGGCAAAAAAACTATTCACAAAATGCCTAAAATGGGGATAACTAAATAGAGCCTAAAACAGGCTTTAAACCCTTAATTATCTTAAGTTTGTATGCATTCGGAATGCATCGAAAAACAAACAAATTTTATTACAATTATGTCCAACGATTTACAGTCAAGCGAATCAGCAGAAAATAAGAATTATGGTGCCGACAGTATCCAGGTTTTAGAGGGCTTGGAAGCCGTTCGAAAAAGACCTGCCATGTACATTGGCGATGTAGGCTCTAAAGGACTTCACCATTTGGTGTATGAAGTAGTCGATAACTCTATCGATGAAGCTTTAGCGGGCTATTGCTCCCATATTGAGGTGAATATTCACGAGGACAACTCTATCAGCGTTCAAGATAATGGCCGTGGAATTCCAACAGCCATGCATACCAAAGAAAAGCGCTCGGCCTTGGAAGTAGTAATGACTGTTTTACACGCGGGTGGTAAATTTGATAAAAACACCTATAAAGTTTCGGGTGGTTTGCACGGAGTAGGCGTAAGTTGCGTGAATGCACTTAGTAAAAAATTATTAGTGACGGTTGAAAGAGAAGGAAAAATATTTGAACAAGAATATGCCATCGGTGCCCCTCAATATGCAGTAAGAGAAATTGGTACTAGTGAAAAAACAGGAACCCGTGTGCACTTCTGGCCTGATTTAACCATCTTTCAGGAGTCGGTGTATAAAAGAGAAATTTTAGAAAGTCGTTTACGCGAACTTTCTTATTTGAATAAAAGAATTAGCATCACCATCACCGATTTAAGAGAGAAAGACGATACAGGAAATTTTTATACAAAGAATTTTTATAGCGAAGGTGGTATTGTGGAGTTTGTACAAATGTTAGATAAAAACGGAAATAGAAATCCCATTATCTCTCAACCCTTGTATGTAGAAGGTTTAGACGAGGCTTCTAATGTAATGGTAGAAGTAGCCTTAACCTATAACGACGATTTTAAAGAAAATATTTTCTCTTACGTAAACAATATCAATACCATTGAAGGGGGTACGCACGTAACTGGTTTTAGAACAGCGCTTACGCGTGTGTTCAAAAGTTATGGCGATAAAGAAGGTTTATTTGAAAGAGCTAAAGTTACTGTTGAAGGAGATGATTTCAGAGAAGGTTTGAGTGCTATTATTTCTGTAAAAGTACCAGAACCTCAATTCGAAGGCCAAACAAAAACTAAATTAGGTAATAGTGAAGTGAGTGGTGTAGTGCAAACTACCGTTTCTCGCGTATTAGAAGCTTATTTAGAAGAGAACCCGAAGGAAGCTAAGTATGTAATCTCAAAAATTATTTTAGCAGCCCAAGCGCGTGTAGCCGCCAAGAAAGCACGTGATATGGTACAACGCAAAACGGTACTTACGGGTGGTGGCTTACCTGGTAAATTAGCCGATTGTTCTGATAGAGATCCAGAAAGATGCGAACTATACTTAGTCGAGGGAGACTCTGCGGGTGGAACAGCAAAGCAAGGACGTGATCGAGGTTATCAAGCTATTTTACCACTGCGTGGTAAAATATTGAACGTAGAAAAAGCGATGGAACATAAAATTTATGAGAATGAGGAAATTCGAAATATGTATACAGCCCTTGGTGTAACAGTGGGTACACCCGAAGATCCTAAAGCCTTAAATATTACTAAGCTTCGTTATCATAAATTAATAATTATGACCGATGCCGATGTGGATGGATCTCACATTGCTACACTTATTCTTACTTTCATTTTCAGATACATGACCGAGCTTGTTCAAAACGGATACGTTTATATTGCGCAACCTCCTTTATACTTGGTGAAAAGAGGTAAAGAGCAAGAATACGCTTATAGCGAAGAACAAAGAAAAGCATTAGTTATAAAATTAGGCGGCGGTAAAGAAGACGCAGTGACCATTCAACGTTACAAAGGTTTGGGAGAAATGAACGCAGATCAATTATGGGAAACCACCATGGATCCAGCGCGCAGAACCTTGAAACAAGTAACCATTGAGAGTGCTGCAGAGGCCGATCGTATCTTCAGTATGCTGATGGGTGACGATGTAGCTCCTAGAAGGGAATTCATTGAAACACATGCCAAATACGCTAAAATTGACGCCTAAACCCCTGATTTAATACGTTTTTTGGCCATTTTAACAAAAAATCAAGCCTTTCCGTAAATGAATCCCAATAAATAACCTACTTTCAATTAGAAATATTCACTTTAAAATTTATACAAAATGGACACTTCAAAAATGATTAAAGCGTATTGCTTAAAAACAAAAGAAAAAAACGTACCAATGCATGACGCTGTCATCACAAAAACTGCAAGAGGCGGTTATATGGCAGGTGGTAATGATGGTAAAGGAAATAAAATGGCTGCCATTTTAAGCGAAACAAATGCGCTTAAAGCTATCGCTGATGGTGTTGCTAAAAAAGGATTCTAGTAAACTCCAATTTATCGTATTCTAAAGCCCTTTCGTTCATTCGAGAGGGCTTTTTTGTTGGCTAAAGAATTGAAATAAATTTAAACCTGCGCAGGGAAAACGCCAATATGTATTTTTTCTAAGGTTGTATAGCAGTGTTGCATCGACTTTACCTCTTTAATGATTAGAATAAAGCTTCTACCCACTTGTTTGAAATGCGCTTTATTCATGTTCTTTTGCGCATAGTCTAATAACTGCTTAAAGGTTTCAGATTCAAAATAGGGCGAATCAGGTCTATTGACGAAAAAGCATCTTAAAGTTTCATCTTTTAAAGTCATTTTTTCAAAACCTAATGAAATAGCAATACGTCTGCAACGAATGGTCATAAATAAATCATTCACTGCATTAGGCAGCGGACCAAAACGATCTACTAATTCTGTTTGCATCAAGGCTAACTCTTCATCATTCTCCGATTGATCCATTCTAGTGTACAAGGACAAACGCTCTCCAATATTTTCTACATAGCTATCTGGAATCATAATTTCCAAATCGGTATCAATGGTACAATCTTGCACAAAATCATCTTGCTTACTAATTTCTTCTTCAAATAATTCTTTAAAGTCGGAGCGTTTTAATTCACGCACGGCTTCTGCTAAAATTTTCTGGTACATTTCAAAACCAATTTCAGCCATGAATCCACTCTGCTCTCCCCCCAATAAATTACCGGCACCGCGAATATCTAAATCACGCATAGCTATCTGAAACCCGCTACCCAGCTCGCTAAACTGCTCTAGGGTTTGTAATCTTTTTCTAGAATCATCGGGCAAAGTACTCATGGGAGGTGCCAATAAATAACAGAAAGCTTTTTTATTACTACGTCCTACCCTTCCTCTTAATTGATGTAAATCGCTTAATCCAAATTGATGTGCATTGTTTATAATAATGGTATTCACATTCGGAATATCTACCCCGCTTTCTACAATATTGGTACAAACTAATACATCATACCTTCTTTCAATAAAGTCTAATATTTTTTCTTCGAGTTGATGTCCTTCTAATTGCCCGTGCGCGTAACCAATACTAATATCAGGGCAAAGTTTTTGAATCATCTCACACATTTCTGCCAAGCCTTGTACTCTATTATGAATAAAAAATACTTGCCCCCCTCTTTCTGTTTCATAGTAGATAGATTCTCTTATGATATCTTCATGAAATACTTGTACTTCTGTATGAATGGGTTGTCTATTGGCTGGAGCGGTATTAATAATACTTAAATCGCGGGCGCCCATTAAACTAAAATGCAAGGTTCTTGGAATAGGAGTAGCCGTTAAGGTCAAACAATCGACATTGGTTCTTAATGTTTTTAATTTCTCTTTATGGCCTACTCCAAATTTTTGTTCTTCATCTATGACCATTAATCCTAAATCTTTGAAATGCACTTCCTTCCCTAATATACCATGGGTGCCCACTAAAATATCAATCTTTCCTTCTTTTAATTTCTCAATGGTTTCTTTTTTCTGTGCCGCGGATTTAAAACGGTTTAAATAATCAATGGTGACAGGAAAATCTTTTAGCCTATCTGCAAAAGTTTTAAAATGTTGAAAAGCCAAAATGGTCGTAGGCACTAAAACAGCTACCTGTTTACCATCAATGGCTGCTTTGAAAGCCGCTCTCACAGCCACTTCTGTCTTTCCAAAGCCTACATCA